>PWEU01000279.1 GCA_003554005.1 Nitriliruptoraceae bacterium | reverse complement strand
GAGCGTCGGCGTCAGAGGAGTCCGAGCTTGCCCGCCTCTGCGACGGCGCCGGCCCGGTTGCGCACCCCGAGCTTGTCGTAGAGCTCCTGGGCGTAGGCCTTGACCGTGCGCTCCGTGACCCCGAGCTGGTCTCCGATCTCGGAGTTCGTCATGCCCTCGGCCATCAGCTCGAGCACCTGCTGCTGCCGCGGCGACAGGTGGGGTCCGGTCTCCACCTTGGGGACGTCGAACACCACCGTCTCGTCCTCACGCTGCGAGGCGGCGGCCGGGTCCTCGAAGGTGGCGGTCACGGGCCCGAAGCTGACCTTGTCGCCATGCTGGAGCACTCTGGGCCCCTCGAGGGTGTCACCGTTGACCGTGGTGCCGGCCGCGGACCCCAGATCGGTGACGATCACCGCCGAGGCCTCCCGGCGGATCTCCGCGTGGACGCGGGAGACCCGAGGGTCTGGGATCACGTAGGGGTTGTCCTCACGCCGACCGAGGGTGCCGAGGTCACGGTCGAGGCGGACCACACGACCCGCCAGGGAGCCCTCGCTGAAGTGGAGGGTGGGGACAGGGACGATCTTCTGGGCCTTCTGGACGGTTCCCTCGGGCACGGTTCCTCCTCCGCGTGAGCGCGCGTCCACTGGCGGCGCGGGTCGACGTATCGGGTTGACGGATCAGCACGGTGGGGCGGTCACCTGCGCCACCGGTGGCCGTCGGTCATGAGCGGCCGGTGGGCCGGACGTGGATCCCATCGTCATCATGGCACAGGTTGGCACGCTGGAGCGCTGCAGGGAAGCACGGCCATGGTCGGTGCGCGACCCGGGGGTCACGCCGCCCGCCAGCGCCGGAGCCGTTCGACCACCTCGCGGGGCGTCGTCGCACGCCCGAGCCGGTCCTCGGCACCCTTGCCGTGATGGTCGGACCCGGCCGTCACGGCGAGGTCCAGCGCCACCGCCAGATCACGATAGTGGGCCCGGTGCTCGGCGGTGTGGTCGGGGTGCTCCGCCTCGATCCCGGCCAGCCCGGCGGCGCACATGCGCTCGATCACCGTCGTCGGCAGGCCCTGTCGGCCGGTGCGGTCACCGTAGAGCCCGGGGTGGGCCAGCACGGCGACACCCCCGGCGGCCACGAGGAGCTCGACCGCACGGTCGGGTGTCACGGCGTGCTTGGGGACGTAGGCCGGTCCCCCGTCGGCGAGGTAGCGGTCGAACACCTCCCTGGTCGACGCCGCCGCACCCAGCTCGACCACGGCGGCCGCCAGGTGGGGCCGACCGATCGGCGCGTCGCCCGCGAGCTGCCGCACACGTGTGAAGCTGACCGGGATGCCGAGCTCGTGGAAGCGACCGACGATCCTGCGGGCCCGGTCGGGGCGCTCGTCGTGCAGCCGGTCCAGCTCGGCCGCCAGCGGCTGGTACCCGGGGTCGATCCAGTACCCGAGGACATGGACGCTCAGCCCGTCCTCCTCGGCGGAGAACTCAACCCCGAGGATCACCTCGATCCCGGCATCGTAGGCGGCGGCGCGGGCATCCGCGAAGGGTGCCGTGGTGTCGTGGTCGGTGACCGCGATGCCCTCCAGACCCAGGGCCGCGGCCGCCGCGACGTTGTCCTCGATCGAGGTGGCACCGTCGGAGTAGGTCGAGTGCGTATGCAGGTCGTAGCCGCCCACCAGCGTCCTTCCTCGCGCAGCGTCCACGGTAGTCGCCGAGGCACCTCGGCCCGGATCCGACACACCCGCCCGGCAGCGGGCACCGTCAGAAGGCGCTCACGCCGGTCAGCAGCCGGCCGATGATCAGGTGCTGGACCTGGCTGGTGCCCTCGTACAACGTCGTCCCCCGGGCATCGCGCAGCAGGCGCTGGACGGGGTACTCGTCCACGTAGCCGTAGCCGCCGTGCACCTGCACCGCCCGGTCGGCGCAGCGCACCGATGCCTCGGTGGCGAACAGTTTGGCGGTGGACACCTCCAGGGTGCACCGGACCCCGGCGAGCTTGCGCTCCACCACCGCGTCGACGAGGCCGCTGGCGGCCTGGATGTCGACGTGCATCGCCGCCAACAACTCCTGGACCAGCTGCTTGCCGGCGATGGGGCCACCCCACTGCTCGCGCTCCGAGGCGTAGCGCAGCGACACCTCCAGGGCCTCACGGGCCAGACCGACCGCCCCCGCAGCCAAGGAGAACCGGCCGTCGTCCAGGGCCGACAACGCCACCTTCATCCCGCCGCCCACCTCGCCGAGCACGTCGTCGTCACCGACGCGGACGCCGTCCAGCGCCAGCTCGGCGGTGTCACCGGAGCGCAGCCCGAGCTTGCCGTGGATCTGGGTCCCCACGTAACCGGGCGCGTCCTGGGGCACGAGGAAGCAGGTGATGCCACGGTCCTGCCCGTCCACCACGGCGCGGGCGAACACCATCGTGACCGCACCCAGCGAGCCGTTGGTGATGAAGATCTTGGCGCCGTCGATGGTCCAGCCGTCCGGCCCACGCACCGCGCGGCTGGTCATCTGGGAGGGGTTCGAGCCCGCCCCCGGTTCGGTGAGCCCGAAGGCCCCGAGTTCCCCTCGCGCCAGGCCGGGCAGCCAGCGTGCCTGCTGCTCCTCGGTCCCCCAGCGCAGGATGGATCTGGCGACCAGCCCGAGGTTGACCGATACCAGGGAACGCAGCGACGAGTCGGCCGCCCCGAGCTCCTCGATCACGACCCGGTAGCCGGCCGCATCCAGGCCGGCACCACCGTGCTCCTCCGGGATCACCGCTCCCAGCACGCCGACCTCGGCCAGACCCGGCAGCAGCTCCGCCGGGTAGGCCTCGGCGCGGTCCCGCTCACGGGCGGTGGGCCGGACGTGCTCGTCGCAGAAGGCCCGCACGCTGTCACGCAGCGCCGCCAGCTCGCTCGCATCCACCTCGTCGCCTCCCTGCCGGACGGTGGCCGACGGCCACCGCAGCACCTCGCTCCAACGTAGCGCTCGGAGACCGGACGCCACCGCTCCCACGGCTAGGCTCCCACCACGTACATCCGGATCGCCATCGTCGGACGAAGGGCAGGCTGCATGTCCCGGGTCAAGCTGTTGTCGGGGATGGCCTACGACCTCGACACCTACGCCAGCACCGGGGTCGCCGACCCGGTCATCCGTGTCAAGGGCGAGCTGCCTGCGGGTTCCCAGCCCGCCGCCGTCCACCGGGTCTACAAGGGCCCCCAGGGGATGTACGAGGAGGTGTTCGTCATCGCCGATCCCGACGGCGAGGTGATCTGGGAGTCGCAGCCCCGGGTGGTGGAGCTGCGCGGGGAGATGTTCGAGGACCTGTTCCGGCAGGAGCTCCGCGATCGGGTGGAGATCTCGAGCCTCGCCGAGCACACGCTCGCCTTCTACCTCGAAGGACAGCTGATCGGCCGCGTCCCGGTGTTCATCGACGCCCCCGAATCGGTCCAGGCGGCGGGGGTGCTGATGGCGGCGTCCGAGACCGCGCTGAAGAAGGGGGCGATCTGCTGGCTCGGTATCCCGCAGCCCGACGGCTCCGAGCTGACCCGACCGGCCTGGTACGTCCAGCAGGGCCAGCAGTTGTTCGTCCTCAAGGGCCCCAAGGAGCAGGAGCTGCCCGGTCTCGAGCACGCCCGGGAGGTCACGGTCACCGTCAAGTCGAAGGACGTCAAGGCCACCATCGGCTCGATGCCGGCGGCGGTCCGCGTCGTCACCGACGAGCAGGAGTTCGAGCGCGTGGCCAGTATGGGCTTGGGGACGCGACTGAACCTGCAGGACGGCGAGGCGGCCCTGCAGCGCTGGAAGGACCCCTGCACGCTGGTCGAGCTCACCCCTCGGGACTGACCGACCGGCGCCGACGGGTGAGCAGCAGCAGGACTCCACCGGCCACCACCGCCAGCAGGGCGGCACCGACCAGCAGCGTCGAGGTGTCGACGGGCAGCGATGACCACCACGCCGGCGGCTGGGAAATCACCGAGAACCGCCGCTGTTCCCCGGGCTCGAGCACGATCCTGCTCGTGGACCGGTCCACGGCCACGCCGTCGTGGCTCACCAGGCGGCCGGGCATCCGCACCTCGACGGCCGCGGTGACCGCCTCCTCCACCAGCTCGGCCAGAGCGGCCGCGTCCTCGCCAACGGCGACGCCGTCCACCGCCAGGCCGACCGTGACCGGGGGCCGGAAGGCGGCCGTGCCCGACACGGTCACCCCGCCGCCCTCCTCCCGGTCGACCTGCAGCGCCACCTCCAGCGACGGGTCGTCGGCAGCCAGGCCGGCGGGCAGCTCGTCGTAGACCCTGACCAGTTCCTCGTCACCGGCCACCTCCCGGCTGACCACGACCCGCAGCCCTCCATCGTCCTCCCTGAGGCGCGTGAGTTCCCAGGCCGGATCGGCCGCGACCGCTGCACTCAGTTCCGCCGTGGGGTCGACCCCCAGCGCGTCCAGCTCGGCCAGGAGACGCGGATCGAACCGCACCGACAGACCCGCGGTCGCCGAGCCGTCGGCGTGCAGGGTGATCGGGGCGACCACCTCCATGCGGCAGCCGGTCAGCAGCAGCGCGAGGGTCAGCAGCAGCACCGGCGCGGAGCGCAACGTGGCGCGTAGCATGCGGGCGATGTGGGACCCCACAGGAGTCGAGGACGCTCGAGGCTACCCCTCGCGGGCCGCCGCACGACCATGGAGCCGGAGCTTGAACCACGACGATCCCGGGGACAACTTCGTGTCCCCGCCACCACCGCCACCCAAGGCTCGTCGCCGGCTGCTCGGGGAGCTGCTGCTGGACGCCGGCGTGCTCCAGGAGGCGCAGCTACGCGAGGCCCTGGCCACCTCACCGCCGGGGGAACGGATCGGGCAGACCCTGATCCGCCTCGGCATGGTCGACGATCTGGAGGTCGCCCACGCCCTCGCCGACCAGCTCGGACTGGAGTTCATCGACCTGACGGGCATCACCCCCCAGCCCTTGGCGGTGGAGCGCGTGCCGGCACGGCTGGCCGAGCGGCCCCAGCTCGTCCCCCTCAGCCTCGAGAGCGGGCTGCTCACGATCGCCATGGCCGACCCGGCCGACGTGGTCGCGCTCGACGACATCCGGGTCGTCGCCGGGGTGCGGGGGATCCGGCGGCTGGCGGCCGCAGCCTCGGACGTCGACCGGCTACGGCGACGCGCCTACCGGGCCGACGCCCAGCAGGACACGATCGAGGAGGCAGCCGAACCCGAGGAGCAGGACCCCGACGAGCAGCTGGAGGAGCAGCCGGTCGTCAGGCTGGTGACCTCTGTGCTCGACGATGCGCTGACCTCCCGGGCCAGCGACATCCACCTCGAACCCCACGCAGGCGGGGTGAGGATCCGGCTCAGGATCGACGGCGTGCTACGCGAGGCGATGGACCTCCCCCGCTCCCTCGGCCGCCAGGTCACCTCGCGCCTGAAGATCATGGCTTCGATGGACATCGCCGAGCGCCGGCTCCCCCAGGACGGGCGCGCCGCGGCCAAGGTGGAGGGCCAGACGGTCGACCTGCGCGTCTCCACCATGCCGACCCTCTACGGCGAGACGGTGGTGCTGCGGGTCCTTCCCCGCGGCGCGGACCTGGTCTCGCTGGAGGAGCTCGGACTCTCGCCGGGCTCACGGGATCAGCTGACCGATGCGTTGCAACGCCCCCAGGGCCTGGTGCTGGTGACCGGACCGACGGGGTCGGGCAAGACCACCACGCTCTACGCGGGGCTGGCCGAGGTCTCCGACGTCACCCGCAACGTGTTGACCCTGGAGGACCCCGTCGAGGTCCAGTTGCCGGGGGTGAACCAGACCCAGATCGAGTCACGGATCGGCCTGACCTTCGCCCGTGGCCTGCGCCACGTGCTGCGTCAGGACCCCGATGTCGTGCTCGTGGGTGAGATCCGCGACCAGGAGACCGCGCAGCTGGCCGTCGAGGCCTCCTTCACCGGGCACCTGGTGCTGGCCACCCTGCACACCAACAACGCCCCGTCAGCGATCGCTCGGCTGGTCGACCTCGGCGCCGACCCCTTCCTCATCGCCTCCTCCGTCCTGCTGGTGCTCGCCCAGCGGCTGGCCCGCAGGATCTGCGACGGGTGCGCGGTCCAGGACCCCCCCGACCCGAGGATCCTGGAGCGTCTCGGGCCGCCCCCCGGCGGGTACGACGCCCAGGGACCACCGCGGTACCGCGTCGGGGCCGGGTGCCGGCTCTGCGAGGGCAGCGGCGAGGTCGGCCGGGTAGCCATCACCGAGCTGCTGGCGGTGTCACCAGCGCTGCGGGAGCTGGTGATGGAGCGGGCCACGGAGCGCCGTCTCAGCGACCAGGCCCGACGCGACGGGTTGATCTCGCTGCGCGAGGATGCCGCGGCGCGGGTGTGGAAGGGCGAGGTCACCGCGAAGGAGGCTCTGCGGGTCACCCCGGACGCCGTCTGAGGTCACCCTCGCTACCCTCGGCCAGGCCGCACCAGACCACGTCGACGGAGCCCCACGTGCCCACCACCGACCAGATCATGGAGGTCCTCGCCCAGGTCGAGGACCCGGAGATCAACAAGCCCATCACCGAGCTGGGGATGGTCGAGGACATCGCCGTCGAGGGGTCGCGCGTCGGCGTCAAGATCAAGCTGACGATCCCGGGCTGTCCGCTCAAGGACCGCATCACCAACGACGTGACCGCGGCGGTGCTGCAGTTGGAGGATGTGGACGACGTCCAGGTCGTGTTCGGTTCCATGACCGACGAGGAGCGCCAGCAGCTCTCCGCCGATCTGCGTGCCGAGCGCGGGGCGGCGAACCCGGAGATGGAGATCCCCTTCGCCCAGGCCGACTCGCCCACCAAGGTCATCGCCATCGCCTCCGGCAAGGGCGGCGTCGGCAAGTCCACCGTGACCGTGAACCTGGCGGCTTCGCTGGCCAAGCAGGGACTTCGGGTCGGGGTCCTGGACGCCGACATCTGGGGCTACTCGGTCCCGCGGATGTTCGGGGTCGCGGGCAAGCCGGTCGCCTTCGACGGGATGGTGATGCCGCTGCAGGCCCACGGCTGCAAGGTCATCTCGATCGGGTTCTTCACCGACCCCGACCGGTCCGTCATCTGGCGAGGCCCGATGCTCCACCGCGCCATCCAGCAGTTCCTCTCCGACGTCCACTGGGGCGACCTCGACGTGCTGCTGTGCGACCTCCCGCCGGGCACCGGTGACATCGCCATCTCCCTGGCCCAGATGCTCCCCAACGCCGACATGGTGGTCGTCACCACCCCGCAGCAGGCCGCCCAGAAGGTCGCGCTCAGGGCCGGCAAGGCCACCGAGCAGACCGGCATGTCGGTGATCGGCGTGATCGAGAACATGGCGGGTTTCACCGACCCGGTCAGCGGAGAGACCCACGACATCTTCGGCGCCGGCGGCGGGCAGGAACTCGCCGACGCGCTCGGGACCGAACTGTTGGGGCGTATCCCGATCGATCCACGGCTGACCGAGGGCGGTGACGCGGGTGTCCCGATGGTCGTCTCCGATCCGGAGCTACCCGCGGCCCAGGCCCTGACCTCCGTGGCGGAGCAGCTCGCCGCAAGGTCGCGGTCGCTGGTCGGTCGGAGCCTGCCGCTCAGCGTCTCCTGAGCCGCAGCCGACGGGTCACCGCGCTGGCGCCCGCAGCCGCGAGCACCCCGACCCCGAACCCTGCGACGACGTCGCTGAGGTGATGGACCCCCACGGCGACGCGTGAGGCGCCGATCGCCGCGGCCCCCGCGGCCCCCGCGGCCGCTACCGCCGCGACGTCACGGTCGGCGACCGTGGTGATCGCGGTGGCCATCGCCGCCCCGACGGCGGCGTGCCCCGACGGCCACGACGAGCCCGCCGGTGGTGACACCAGCCGGCTCGCCGTGCCGAGCTCGTAGGGCCGCGCACGACCGAGCGCGGGCTTCACCCCCTGTGCGAGCAGCCAGGCCGCCCCGCCCGCGGCGCCCACCTCCACCGCCGCGGTCCGGCGCCCGAGCAGCGCCAGCGCGGCGGTCACCCCCGCCAGGCCGAAGCTGGAGCCGAGGTCGGTGGCCACGACCAGGACCCGGTCACCGCGCCGATGCCGCGGGGAGGTCAGCCAGCGTTCCAGGCCACGGTCCGCGCCATCGAGCATGCCGGCGCGGACGGCGAGGTAGGAGCCGACGACCGTGGCGGCAGCGACCACCGGCACCGCTGACCCGAGAGGTCGGGGTGTGACCGCCTTCGTCACGTGGCTTCCGGGTCGAAGGGCGGCGCGTCATCCTCGCCCCGCGGGGATACCCCGGCCGCGGTAGCCCGACGAGCGCTGGCAGCGCCGCTCTCGGCCGATCCCCGCTCCGCGCCCTGCGCCGTGCTCGTCCCATCGCTGAGTCCGGACAGCTCCTTGACTCCCTGGGTCACATCGTGACGGGGGTCATCGAGCTCCCGCTTGAGTCCCTTGAGCTCGGCCTGCAGCTGCTGGATCTCGCTGAGCCGCTTCAGCTCCGTGACGTTGCGCTGGGTCTCGCTACGCAGCTTGCCGAGCCACTTGCCGGCCGTGCGGGCGAGCTCCGGCAGGCGGTCCGGCCCGAAGACGATCAGCGCGATCACGGCGATCACGAGGAGTTCCTGGGGGCCTGGCACGTGCGGGTCCTCGTCGTCGCGGGCCGACGCCTTCATCGACCGGATGCTCCAGCGTAGCTGTGGTGGGTCAGCGGGGCCGCTCGCCGAGCTCCACCTCGACGTCCCGCAGCTCACCGTCGCGGAAGATCTCGAGCTCGACCACGTCACCCGGGGCGCGCCGCCGGACCTCGGCGACCAGTTGGGACATCGTGGCCAGCGGCTCGCCGTCCAGGCTGACGATCACGTCACCGGGTCGCAGGTCGGCGGCGGCAGCACCCGTGTCCGGCTGCACCGACTCGATGATGGCGCCGCGCCGGGCGGGCAGGTCGAGCTCGTCGGCCACCTCGGCGGAGACGTCCTGGCCGGCGATGCCGAGCAGCGGGTGGCGGACGAAGCCCTGCTCGATCAGTTGGTCGGCGGAGTCGACCGCCTGGTCGGCGGGGACCGCGAAGCCGACCCCCTGGCTCGCACCGGACCGGGTCAGGATGGCGGTGTTGATGCCCACCAGCCGACCCTGCGCATCGACCAGGGCACCCCCCGAGTTGCCGGGGTTGATGGCCGCGTCGGTCTGCACGATCGAGGGGATGGTCTGCAGGCCCTGCCCCGGGCCCTGCTCATCGAGGCGGATCTCACGGTTCAGCGCTGAGATGACCCCGGCCGTGACCGAGGCGTCGAGGCCGAAGGGCGAGCCGATCGCGATCACCGTCTCCCCGACGAGCAGCGGCTCGTCCTCGGGCCGGAGGTTGATCGCCGGGAGGTCGTCCGCGTCGACCTTGACCACCGCGATGTCGTTGAGCTCGTCGGATCCGATGATCTCGGCCTCCAGGACGTCACCAGTGGCGAGCCTGACCTCGACCGACCCCGCGTTCTCGATCACGTGATGGTTGGTGATGACGTAGCCGTCGGAGCGGTAGACCACCCCGGAACCCAGCCCGGACTGACCCCCGGGACCGGGACCGTCACCCTCCCCGGTGCGCACGTCGATGCGCACGACCGTGGGGGTGACCGCCTCTGCGACGGCCGGGACGATCGATGATTCGCTGAGCGGCTCGATGGGGGGCGCGGACACCGTCGACGGCGCATCTGGATCGGCGGCGGCCTGGTTGGTCGGTTCCGCGTCGGACGTCCCCGGTAGCGCGTCGGCCACCAGCAACGTGCCACCGGTGCCGATCACGGCGCCGAGCACGGCACCGAGGATGACCCCGGTCGGCCGCCGGCGCGGTGAGGCGGGCGCTTCCACGGTGCCGACGGTGTCGGGAGGTCGGACCGACCCGACCGGGGACCCCGGTCCCCCGGCCGCGGCGGACCAACCGGTCGGAGGTGGCTGCGGATAGCGGGCGATGGCGCGATCGACGTCGTCGCCCGCTCCGGTCCCACCGCCAGAAGCAGCCTGCGGCGCCGACGGGCCTCGAGCGACCTCGGCGCTGCGCCATGGGCGGCGCCATTCGTCTCTGTCGTAGCCCACTGGTGCCTCCGGTGTCAGCGCCCCTCCAGGGTGCCCTATCCGCCCCCGAGGTTCGGCGCCGGGAACCGTTCAGGTGGGCGGGATCATCCCCGGTACCCGGGAGACGGGCGGTGGCCGCCCGTCACGAGGACACCGGCGTCGGGGCCCCTGGGCTAGGTTGAGCCCGCGACATCCATCCCGCCGACGGGGTGGCCCGGGTACACCGTAGCGACGACGCGGGGATCCATCGTGGACGAGACCGTGCTGGCCGAGGTCCGACGTGTCATGGCACCGGAGACGGAGACCACGGTGACCGCGCGGCGACGCGCCGCCTCGGTGTCCCCACCCGCACCCGAGGTCGGCGCGCTGCTGCGGTGGGCGGCACGGACGATCCAGGCCCACGCGGTGGTCGAGGTCGGGGCCGCGGGCGGGGTCTCCGGGGCCTGGTTGCTGCCTGAGCTCCCGCCCCGTGGGGTGCTCACCTCCATCGAGCCCGACACGCACGCCCACGGGCTCGCGACCGACGCCTACGAGGCCATCGGTGCCGGCTCACGGGTCCGCGCCATCCTCGGGGAGCCCGCCATGGTGCTGGGTCGGCTCTCCGACCACGCCTACGACCTCGTCCTGCTGCAGTCCCGTCCCGCGGCCACCGCGGAGCTGCTCGACCATGCCCGGCGCCTCCTGCGTCCGGGCGGGATGCTCCTGATCCGTGGAGCGCTGCGCGGCGGTGAGGACGCCGACGCGCTGGCCACCGCCCTGCAGATCCTGGCCGAGGACGAGGCCTTCACCGCCACCATCCTGCCGGTCGATGGCGGCCTCGTACTCGCCACCCGCCTGGCCGATCCCACCACGG
>PWEU01000360.1 GCA_003554005.1 Nitriliruptoraceae bacterium | reverse complement strand
GCGAGCGCGCCAGGTCGGCGGCGGTCATCTCCAGGCGCACCGGGGTGCCCACGGGGATGGCGAACTCGTTGGCGGTGTAGATGTCGTAGTCGGGGTAGTAGTACTCGAACCACCAGCGGTGCCCGATCACCTCGACGGTGAGGAACTCGTCGGGTTCATCCGTCACCTCGAAGATGCCCTGCACCGTCGGCACGGCGATGACGGCGAGGATCCCCGCGGGGATGACGGTCCACACGATCTCCGCCCGGGTGTTGCCGTGCACCTGCTTGGGCAGGGAGCCGTCGTCGTCCTTGCGCGTGCGGAACCTGACCACGGAGAAGATGATCAGCCCCTGCACGAAGATGAACACCGCGAGTGCGATCCACGCGACCGGGATGATCAGGTCGTGGGGCACCTGCGCGAAGGGCCCGGCGGGATCGAGCGCGTTCTGCTCGGCGTCACCACAGGCGGCCAGGACCACCGCGGCCAGCCCGAGGACCCCGAGGAGGAGGGGGGTCCGGCGGCTGCGAGGCGCGTGAGGGTGCTCGCGCAACGTGTCGTCTCCTGGTCGGTCGGGCGCCGGCTCCGGCGCCCTGCGGCTGCCGTACTCGCTCGCGGCGTTGCTGTCTGCCGCGACCGGGGGTGCTCACGCCTCCACCGCGTGACCAGTGCGTCCCGGTGGAGCACTGGGCCCGGCGGTGAGGCGCGACGGGCCTTCGGCGGCCCACCTGGTGGGCGCAGAGTAGCCGTTCGGACCTGCGCACACCCAACCGACGGCCCTACTGACCGCGCGCTCGAGCCTCGACTAGGGCCTCATGGCTCCCAGCGGAACCGACGGCTGCCGACCACGACCGCGGCCAGTCCCCACGCCACCAGCACCAGGGTCGCCTCGACCGCCAGACCCTCACCGGAGAGGGCGGTGTCGAGCGCGTTGCGCAGCGCTCCCATCGGGAGCAGGGCGCCGAGGGCAGCGAGCGGGGCCGGCAACGCCTCGGCCTCGAAGGTGACCCCGCTGATCACCAGCAGGACGAGGAACAGCCCGTTGGTGGCCGCCAGCGTGGCCTCGGCCCGCAGCGTCCCGGCCAGCAGCAGGCCGAGCGCGGTGGAGGTCAGCGCGCCGAGCAGGACCAGCAGCGGCGCGAGCAGCAACCCACCACCGGGCTGCCAGCCGAGCCCGGCGACCGCCACCACCACGACCAGCACCGTCTGGACCAGCAGCAGGGCGGCCACCGACAGCCCCTTGGCGATCAGGAAGGCGCCGCGGGTCAGCGGGGTGCCCCCGAGGCGCTTCAGCACGGCGTACTTGCGCTCGAAGGCCGTCTGGATCGCGACCGCCACCAGGCCGGTGGCCACCACCGAGATCGCCAGCACGCCGGGCACCAGGAACGCCACCGGCGAGCGGTCGCCCGTCGGGAGCACGTCCACGACGGAGAAGAACACCAGCACCCCGAGGGGGATCCCCAGGGTGACCAGCAGGCTCTCCGCCGAGCGCACCAGCAGACGCAGCTCCATCGCCGCCTGGGCGAGGGTGGCGCGCACGATCGGGGTGGTGCGTGCCACCTCGGTGTCATGGGCGGCGCGGGTCACGGTGCCACCTCGACGTCATCGGTGGTCAGGCGGAGGAACACGTCCTCCAGGCTCGAGGTGCCCGTGTGGAGGTGCTCGAGGCGTTCGCCCCGGTCGGCCAGCCAGGCGGACAGGCGGACCAGCAGCTCGGGCTCGTTGTCGGCGTCGACCAGGTACTGCCCCGCGCTCGGCTCGGTGACCGGGACCGCCAGCGCCGAGGACAGCGACGCGAGCTCCAGACCAGGGCGGGCCGCGAAGGTGACGCGGGGGTGCTCGGCGCGGGTCAGCTCCGACAGGGTCCCCTGGGCGATGAGCCGGCCCCGGTCGATGATCGCGACCCGGTCGGCGAGCTGCTCGGCCTCGTCCAGCAGGTGGGTGGTGAGCACGACGGTGACGCCGTCGGCCTGCAGCTCCTCGATCAGCTCCCAGGTGCTGCGCCGGGCGGCCACGTCGAGGCCGGTCGTCGGCTCGTCGAGGTAGAGGACGTCGGGGCGCCCGACCAGCGCCAGCGCCAGGGAGAGCCGCTGCTTCTGCCCGCCGGACAGGTCCCGGAACCGGGTTCGTCGCGACCCGGTGAGGCCGACCCGTTGCAGCAGCTCCTCGGGGTCCCGGGGCGCCCGGTAGTAGGCGGCGAACAGCCGCAGCACCTCCTCCGGGTAGGCGTGGGGATAGACCCCGCCCTCCTGCAGCATCAACCCCGTCCGCGGCGCGAGCACGGCGCGGTCGCGCCGCGGGTCGTGGCCGAGCACCCGGACGGTGCCCTCGTCGGGGATGCGGTAGCCCATGCAGCACTCGACCGTGGTGGTCTTGCCGGCGCCGTTGGGGCCGAGCAGGGCCATGGTCTCCCCGATCGCCACCTCCAGATCGAGCCCTGCGACCGCGACCAAGCCGTCGTACCGCTTGGTCAGACCACGGACCGCGATGGCGGTCCCCGAGGGGGCAGCGGCGTCGATGGCGGCTTCGGGCACGGGGTACTCGGCGATCGTCGGGGCAGGTCGATGGCCCGGGTTCCAGGCCGCGGGAACGGCGCAGCGTAACGGCGCGGGGCCACCGTGAGAGACGAGTGGACATGCTGGTCAGCGTGAAGCTACGCTGTTCGAGCAGTCCACGGACTGCCGCGGCCCCGTGTGTCCCCCCGTCGCACGGGGCCGCACCATGTTCGCAGACGGTGCACCGGGAGGCCACGTGGCCGAGGAACTGCACCGGGTCGAGGTACCGGTCCGAGGCGACCGTCGGGAGCTCGTCGCAGCGCAGCTGTGGGCTCGCGGGGCTCTCGGGGTGTGGGAGCAGCCCGGCACCACCGTGGCGTGGTTCACCGATCCGCCGCCACCGCTGTCCGATGACGCGACGTTCGTGCCCGAGCTGGCGGCCGCCGAGGTGGTCTGGCGCCGGGAGGCGGACCACGACTGGCAGGCGGCCTGGAAGGCCACGATCGCGCCGATCCGCGCGGGGAGGACCGTGGTCGTGCCCAGCTGGCTGGCCGACGGGCACGAACCGACGGGCGACGACGAGCTCACCCTGGTCCTCGATCCGGGGCAGGCCTTCGGGACCGGACACCACGCCACCACCGCGCTGTGCCTGGAACTGCTCGATGAGCTCGACCTCGCCGGTGAGCTGGCGGGGCGCACCGTGGCCGACATCGGCTGCGGCAGCGGCATCCTGGCGATCGCGGCCACGGCCCGCGGTGCCCGCGCGCAGGCGGTCGACGTCGATCCCGACGCGGTGGTGGTCACCCGGGACAACGCGCGCCGCAACGGCGTCGAGGTGGCGGCGACGACGGGATCGGTCGCAGCCATCGACGCCCCCGCCGAGGTGGTGATGGCGAACCTGATCAGCGACGTGGTCGTGGCGCTGGCGGCCGAGCTGGTGGCGGCCTGCCGCCGCGTCCTGATCGTCAGCGGCATCACCACCGAGCGTGCCGACGACGTGCTGGCGAGCCTGGCGGCCGCGGGTGCCGAGGTGGAGGAGGTCCGTGAGCGGGACGGCTGGATCGCCGCGCGGCTCGCGGTGCCGGTGGCGGAGGACCCGCGCGGCCAGCACCGCGGTCTCCGAGCCAGCGGGTCCCGGCACGGCAACCCGGCCGGGGGGCTGCTGACCGCCCTGCTCCTGCTCGTAACGGCCCTGCTCGGCGGTGCCTGCACCACCCCCGAGGTCCAGGAGGCACCCGAGGCCGGCCCCGATCCCACCGATGGCGCAGCCGAGCTCGACCCCGACAGCCGGGCGCTGCTCGCCGAGGTGGAGGAGGCCCGCGAACTGGTCGCCGACATCGCCGCCGAGCTCCAGACCGCAGCCGACGCCGGCGACCTGACAGCCGTCCAGGAGGCCGCCGCAGCAGCCGATGGTCTGCTGGTCGCCGACCCCGGCGACGACGGACCGGCACTGTTCCCCGGGCAGGCGGCCGAGCGGACCGAGGGGCGCGACACCGAGGATGCCTTCACCGTCCTGCTGACCCTGGCACGCGATGTGGGCGGCGCGCTCGGCCGCAGCCTCGTCGAGGTCCTGCGCGATCCGATCGCCGGCGACCTCGGTGCCTGGGAGCTCGACGCTCCCGGGGTGGTCGCCAACGCCCGAGAGGCGACGGAGGGGGTCACCGACCAGGAGCGCGCCACCGAGCAGGTGCTGGCCCTCGACGGCGAGGCCAAGCGGGCGATCGCCTGGGTCGCCCTGGCGCGCTCCACCGGGGACGTCGACCTCGCCCGTGCCGCCGCCACCCGTGCCACCGACCACCTCGAGGTCATCGACATCGCGCTGGGTGGCATCATCGAGGGCACCCTCGCCCCGTCCGAACGGGACGCCTCCGACGGCGCCGGCGAGGAGCTCGGCCCAGGTCTGGACGGCAGTGACGGCAGTGACGTCGGGGACGGCGGGGACGGCAGTGACGGCAGTGACGGCGGGGACGGCGGGGGCGGCGGGGACGGCGGGGGCGGCGGGTGAGCCGACGGGACCGCAACCGCACCCCGCTGCCCCGCGACCCGCAGCTCGTCACGGTGGACGGCTTCACCCACGGCGGGGAGGGGGTCGCGCGGCTGCAGGGCAAGGCGGTGTTCGTCCCCGGGGCCCTGCCCGGCGAAGTGGTCCGCGTCCAGGTCGAGGACGACCGCGCGCGCTGGGCCCGAGCCCGGCTGCTCACGGTGGTCGAGCCGAGCCCCGACCGGGTGACACCGCCCTGCCCCTACGTACCCGACTGCGGGGGCTGCGACCTCCAGCACGCCACCCCGGCAGCGCAACGGGCGCTCAAGCCCCGGGTCGTGCGGGAACAGCTGACGCGGCTCGGCGGGATCGACGATCCGCCGGTGCTGGACTGTCGGGCCGTGGGCCCGGACCTCGGCTACCGGGCGCAGGCCCGCCTGCACGCCGCACCCGACGGCCGACTGGGCTTCCACCGCGCCGCCAGCAACGAGGTGGTCCCGATCCAGCGGTGCCTGGTGCTCGGCGAAGGCGCCCAGCAGGTCCGAGAGCAGATCGGTGACCGGACGGGGGCCAGCGAGGTGCGGCTGCGTCGTTTCACGCCCGAGGGGCCGGGTGCGGCCGTGCTGACCCCTGGACCGGGCCCCCTGGAGCTGCCCGGCGGCGACGTCGAGGTGCTGCTGGCCCAGCCAGACGGGTCCACGGTGGCGATGCGCGGCGACGGCGACATCGAGGTGGAGGTGGACGGCCTGCGGTTCGAGGTGCCGGCGCTCAGCTTCTTCCAGCCCGGGGTGCCCGCTGCCGAAGCGTTGCTGCGTGAGGTGGTCGCGGCCGCGGGTCCGATCGAGGGCGCGCTGGTGTGGGACCTCTATGCCGGGGTCGGCCTGCTGTCGCTGGGCCTGGCCCGGGCCGGTGCGGAGGTCCTCGCGGTCGAGGGCGACCCGTCAGCGGTCGTGGCCGCCCGGCGCAACGCCGAACTGAACGGGCTCCCGCTGGACACCCGGGACGAGGCCGTCGGCTCGTTGCTGCGGCGTGCGGTCCGGGGTGCGACACGTGCCGGTGGGACCGTGGACGGATCCGGGGCGGGGGCGGCCGCCGAGGCAGGCGAGGGCCCACGCCCGCTCGACCCGCCCGACGTGGTGGTGCTGGACCCACCCCGCACCGGCGCCGGCGAGCAGGTCATCGCCGACCTGGTGGCCCTGCAGCCGGCTGCGATCGTCTACGTCGCCTGCGACGTCGCCGCCCTGGCCCGCGACACCCGCCACCTCGCGATCGGCGGGTACCGACTGCGGCGCGCGGCCCCCCTGGACCTGTTCCCGATGACCCACCACGTGGAGGTGGTGGCCACCTTCCACCCCTGACCGCGCGGCCCTCGACCCCGGTTGGGTCCTCAGCCCCTCCCCACGGGACGCGTGGGCACCTATCGTGGGGGACGAACGATGCCGCACCGGGAGCCGACGGCCGCGGACCGTGACCGAGGAGCCCCCCGTGTCCTGCGAACTCTACGTCTACGCCTTCGTCGAGGCCCCCTTCGACCTGTGTATCCGGCTCCTGGCCGAGAACGCCCCCAAGGTCCTGCAGCACGCGACCGACGAGTCCGCCGAGCAGGCGCGCGTCCTGTCGCGTCCCCTGGAGGGGGAGGTCGCGGGGTTCTCGGTGTCCCACGACGTGGTGATCGAGGTCGGCGAGTTCGAGCCACGGCAACTCACCTCTGCGGTCGTGCCCCTTCGCTGGCACGCGGAGACGGGACGGCTGCTGTTCCCCCCGATGGAGGCGGAGCTCGAGGTCTCCGCGCTGGTCTTCGACCCACCGCTGACCCAGGTCGCCCTGTGCGGCAGGTACGAGCCCCCCATGGGGGTGATCGGGGCCGGCGCGGATCGGCTCGCCCTCAACAAGCTCGCGGAGGCGACGGTCCACCGCTTCCTCCACGAGGTCGCCGACCAGCTGCGACGGCTGGTGGAGGCGATCCCCGAGGACGAGCGGCTGTGGTCCCCACCGCCGGAGTAGACCGCACCCGCTCCGCCGACCAGCACGCCGGCGTCGACCTCGGCGCGTCCGGTCACGCGCGCTCGGCGCCCAGGGCGCGCCCGGTCACGCGCGCTCGGCGCCCAGGCTGTCACCGGCGCTGAGCCAGCCGCTGCCCCGGACCCGCCACACCAGGGACACCAGGCGCACCAGCATCAGGGCCTGGACCGCCAGCCACAGCCCGAGGAGCCCGCCCCCGAAGGTGGCGACCAACTGCCCGGCGACCCCGCCGACGATGCCGGCCAGCACGGTCCAGGTGCGCAGGTAGGCGAAGTCCTCCGCCCCCATCAGCACACCGTCCAGGGCGTAGACCGGCCCGTTCATCACCTGCCCGAGCGCCAACAGCCACCAGGCGGTGCCCACCGTGGCCAGCACCGCCGGGTCATCGGTCAGCACCCGGGGCACCAGTCCGGAGCCGAGCGCCAGCAGGACGGCCAGCGCGAGCCCGCCGCCCACCCCCCACCGCAGCACGGTGCGGCCGACGGCCCGGGCCTCGGCCCGGTCACCGCTGCCGAGCGCGGTGCCCACCATGGCCTGACCGGCGATCGCGACCCCGTCCATCAGGAACGACAGCAGCAGCATCGTCTGGTAGAGCACCTGGTACCCGGCGGCGGTCTCCGCGTCGATGCGGGCGGCCGCCGCCGCGACCGCGAGCAGGCCCAGCACCAGCCCCCCGGTGCGCAGCACGAGGTCGCGACTGACGGCGAGGAGAGCGGCGAGCTCACCCCGCAGCGGGGCACCGTGCCCGGCCAGGGGGAGCCCGGTGCGACGGAGCAGGACGGCGAAGGCCACCACGGTCAGGACCTCGGCGGCCACCGTCGCCCAGGCCGCGCCGGCGATGCCGATCCCGAGCCCGAGCACCAACCAGAAGGTCAGAGCGGCGTTGACGAGGTTGGCACCGATGGCGATGCCCAGTGGGGTGCGGGTGTCGGACACGCCGCGGAAGGCCCCGTGACCGACGAAGCCGAGGAGCAGGAACGGGATGCCGACGGCGCGGATGCGCAGGTAGGTCGTGGCCGGCTCGAGCAGCGCCTCCACCGCTCCGAGCCCTCGCAGCACCACCGGTGCGAGCAGGAACAGCAGCCCCCCGACCACCACGCCCAGGACCAGTGCCACCTGGGTCGCGTGGCTGACCCGTCGGCCCGCGATCGGTAGCTCACCCGCGCCGACCGCCCGCGCGACCGCGGAGGTGGTGCCGAACACCAGGAAGTTGAACACCCACGACCCCGCGGCGAGCACCGACACCGCGAGCCCGAGCGCGCCGAGTTCGGCCGCGCCGAGCCGGCCGACGACCGCGGTGTCCACCAGCCCCATGATCGGATCGGCGACCAGGGTCACCGTCGCTGGCAGCGCGAGCGCCAGCAGACGACGTGAGCGGGACGGCACGGAGGACCTCGCGCGGCGGGCTACCGGTCGGTGGGTGGTGCCAGCGGCCGCCCGACCGTAGCTGCGGCACCGTCAGCCGGTCAGCTGCTGGCCCACCGCCACCTCGCGGGCACGGATCGGGCGGGCGTCGGGGGCGCCGGGCCACAGCGGCGCCAGGATCGGTCGCACGGTGGCCCGGCAGGTGACGTCGGCCCGGGCCGGCGGCCCCGTGACGAGCTCGTCGATCGTGCAGCTGAGCTCGGACAGCGACCGGTCGAGGGACTGCCGGGCGACGATCTGGTCGCGGCGGGCCTCGGCACGGGCGCGATCCAGCGGTACCGCGGCACCCTCGTCGCTCTGGCTGAAGAACCCGTCGACATCCACCGCAGCGATCGCGTCGTTGGCGACCGCACTGGCGACGTCGACCAGGCGCCGCTGGCCGAGGAACACCGTCGCCGTGTCCAGCGCCACCGCACCCAGGCCGAACAGGATCAGCACCGCCGTGGGGAACAGGATCAGGGTGTTGCCCGCCTGCTCGGCCCAGCGGGCCCACCACCCACCGCGAGTCCCGACACGACGGCCTTCAGAACCCACAGTCACCCACCCCGTCCCCCTCGAGCCCGCTGCGGAAGGGGTCCACCACCTCGGCGTGGGTGGCACGCACGGTGTAGGCCCCGGGTTGGACGAGCCCCGGCACGATCGTCGGGCGGACCTCGAGGGCCACGGTGATCGCCACCGTCGCGCACCTCGTCAGCGACAGCGAGGTGTCGGTCAAGGTCGGGGGTGCGGTGTAGCCGTGGGCGAGGAAGGCCTGGCGGGCAGCGCCGAACGCCCGGGCCTCCAGCTGCGCCGCGGTGAGGTCGGTGCGTTCGGCCTGGACCACGGCCCGGACGGCCTCCCGGGCGGCGGCGGAGGTCGCGAACTGTGCGTCGACCACCGCCCAGGCGTTGACCACGAGCAGGGTCCCGAACACGAACACCAGGACCCCGAAGGCCAGGGCGTCCAGGCCCGCGGTGAAGCCGTCCTGCTCCCGCCCCCCCGGCCGGGTCACGGCGCCACCTCGCGTTCGGTCAGGAAGCTCGCCGAGCGGTCGATCCGGGCGATCGGCTGACTACCGAAGATGCTGAGCGCGCGGGCCGGCGAGGGTCCGACCACGCGGACCGTGGTGGGCACCCCGGGGGTGCCCGGTCCCGGCGGTACCCCGGCGGTACAGGTGACGCTCACCCCTGGACGGCTGGCCCACTCACCCAGCCGGTCGACCACCCGGACCTCGACACCGGCGCAGTGCCCACCCTGAGTGCTGGCCCGACGCGCCTCGTCGAAGGCGACCGCGGTCACCATCGAGGTCGCGTACAGGTGGACCATGACCTGGGTGGCCAGCAGCAGGAAGCCCAGGAAGATCGCGACCCCGAAGGTCATGGTGATCGGGCCCGAGCCCTGCTCAGCGCCGAGTCGACGGCGACGGCGACGCCGTCGGGTCAGTCGCCGATCGACTCGACCTCGGACTGGATGCGGTCCTCCGCGGTGTTGAACACCCCCTGGAACGCCAGCCACATCAGCCCGCCGATGATCGCCATGATGAGCACCGCGATCGCGGTCGAGATCACGCCCTCGCCGGCCTCGTGGCCGCGGAGCCGTGCGAACAGGGTCGTCGTGTCGTCGATGTGCATGATCCCCCCGATGGGTGTCGGGCCCGCTGGAATGCTGCGGGAGCCTAGGTGGGCAGGTGTCGTCCCCCGACGTTCGCGCGGGGAACGCAACGGCGGCGGTGCCGCCGCACGTCGTCGGGGCGCGGTCGCGGCTCACACCAGGAACTCCGACAGCGCCGAGTAGAAGGGAACACCGATGAAGACCACGCCCGGCGCCAACGTGGCCACGGTGACCGGGATCCAGACCTGTTGACCGCGACGCTCGAGGGTCTCGATCAGCTCCCGTTGGACGTCGCGGCGCATCCCGCGCGCCTCACCGGCGATCAGGCGCCCGAGGTCGCTGGCCTCGCGGTTGAGGGCCAGGACGGCGACGAACCGGTCCACGGCATCCACGTCCGCCAGCTCGGCCCACTCCCGCAGCGCCGTGGTCTCGTCCACGCCCTGGCGCAGGCGCGCCAGCACGAGCTTCAGATCGGTGGCAACCGCACCCCGACCCCGTCGCGCGACCCGATCGATCGCACCGACCAGCGAGTAACCCGCGGCGAGCAACATGGCGATCTGCTCGGCGACGATCGGGAGCTCCAGATGGACCGAGCGCTTCCACCGATCCGAGGCAGCGGTGACCTGCTGCTCCAGCAGCAGGAACGCCAGCAGCATCCCACCGAGGGTAAGCAGGACCGCGATGGCCGGGGGCGGCCGGGCCGCGACGGTGGCCAGCGCGCCGATGCCGAGCCCCGCCAGCGCCCACCCGATCTGGCGGACACGGAACTCGGTGACGTCGAGGTCGGCGTGGACCCGCCGCAGCCGCCGGTCGAGGTCCTCGCTGACACCGAACAGCCGGGAGAACTGCGACCCGAGCGACCGCGCCAGGGGCCCGACCGCCTCCCGGAACGACTCCACCGAGAGCAGACCGGTCCGAGCCCGTAGACCCATCCCACCGGGCACGTAGGGTCCGATCCGCTCGGCCAGGGGTCGGCGGGCGAACCACCGCAGCTCCGACAGGAGCAGGGTCAGCCCGAACCAGAGCAGGACCCCGCTGAGCAGCAGCCAGACCGTCATCGGCTCACCTGCCCGTCCTGGAAGAACACCCGCTCCTCCTCGGGGAGCTTCAGGAGGTGGCTCGCCCACACCCAACACCCAGCCATCATCGCGAAGGCGATCAGTACCCACAGCTGGCCGGTGGCGGACTGGAAAGCGGCCCGCCCCTCGCCGATGTTGAGGCCCACCAGGGCCATGCCGACCGGGACCACGATCACGAAGGAGCGCGCGAAGCGGACCCCGGCCTGCTTCGCGCGGGCGTCCTTGCGGCCCTGCAGGTCGTCGGTGCGGTCGTCGATCAGGGCCCTGAGGCGTTGATCGACGTCGGTGCCGCCCACCTCGTAGGCGATCAGCAGGGTCT
>PWEU01000370.1 GCA_003554005.1 Nitriliruptoraceae bacterium | reverse complement strand
CGACGAGCCCCCGCCACACGACGAGCCCCCGCCACACGACGAGCCTCCACCGCACGACGAGCACCCGCCGGGCGGGTCCTCGACGCGCCAGGCACCGACGCGCCAGGCACCGACGCGCCACCCACCACACCGCCACCCACCACGCCGCTGCCCACAGCGGTCGTCTCAGGACGACCACCGCCCGTGATCGTCCGGGCGGTGGTCGGCGGGTGAAGCCGATCTGGCGTCGGCCTCCAGTACCGAAACGGCACCTCGGATGAGCCGCACCCAGCTTCAGACGACACGAGCGCAGGGCTGATCGACCTGGAGGCCCCCCCAGGTCGATCAGCATCACACGGAGAACCGCCGGGCCTGCTGGTCGGAGGTACTCAGCTTCCCGGTAGCCGGGGCTGCTGCACCGACCTTGACCGGGGCGGATCAGCTCCGGAACCGCTGCCAGAACCGGGGAGGTCGGATCTTCGGTCGGAACGCCCATCCTCGGGTCCGTCGCCGGGGCCCCAGGTGTCGGGCTCCCGACCGGAACCCGACGCCTCGGCCCCACGACCGGAACCCGCCTGCGGCTCATCACCCGAGGCCTGACGACCGGGATCCACCCGCGGCTCCTCACCCGAGGCCTGGACGCTCCCGAGGCTGCTGTCCGATGACGGGGAGTCGCTCACCGCAGCCACCTCGGCCCCAACGCGCTCGATCGTGACCTGCGTTCCTTCGATCCGGACGGAGAAGGAACCCTGATCGAAGCGACGGTGGTGTCGACGACACAGGAGCAAGCTGTTGGCCAGCGACAGCTTCCCACCCCGCGTGAAGGACCGGTTGCCGTGAGCGACGTCGCACCAGGAGGCCGGCGCATCGCAGCCCTCCCAGACGCAGCCGCCATCCCGGATCAGCAGGGACCGCCAGAGGCCGACCGGGACCGTACGCACCGAGGTCGATACCTCGATGGGTGTCCCCTGTTCGTCCAGCACGAGCCGGAACACCTCGCAGTCATCGACGAGGTTGCGGACCTCCCGACCGGTGACGGTCTGTCCTGATCCGAGGAAGCGGCCGGTCGTGAGCTCGGGTGCGCCGCCCAGGGCCGCGTACTCGGCGGCGCTGAAGACGACCATCACCTGCGGACGCTCGCCGTGGTTCGTGGGGGCGTCACCGCCCCGGAGCGCCGCTGCGCACAGCTGCTCGAAGGCATCTGCACCACGCTGGGCCGGGCTCCGTCGCTCATCGGGGGTATCCGGGCGCCGGAACGCGTGGAAGGCCACGCGTGCCTGCTCCGCAGCAGCACCGTAGAGGAGGCCGGAGAAGGCGAACCCTCCATCCTCGGTCGTGGCGGCGCGGAGCGATCGATCGCGATGCTGCCGGGACTCGTCCTTCGCGAGGGCTTCGGGCCGCTCACGGCCCAGGAGCTCCCTGGCAGCGCGCCCGAAGGCACCCGCATCCAGCCGACCAGCCAGTTCGAGCAGCTCTGCCTCCACCTCGGCTCGTCGCTCCAGCGGGATGTCGGCGAGGGTCTTGGCGATCAGCTGTGCGTGTCGCGGGCCGACCTGGCCCTCCGCCATCGCCCGGCCGGTGGCCTCGTGATCACGGGCCGCCCGGCCGGCAGCGACCTGCTGCTTGACCTCCGAGTGGGTGACCTGCTGCTGCTCGGCGAGCCGGCGCTGACGGTCCTGGACCGCCGCACCGATCGGTGTCCTCCCTGCGCGGGACGCGGCTCTGGAGACCGCGGCCGCGGCAGCTCGCGAGCGCCCACCCTCGAGTTGCAGCAGGGGACGACGGACCCGTGAGAGCAGTGACTCGAGCTGGTCATCCGCGAGCTCGTCGACGGTGACCGCAGCGAGGCGCTGCACGGCCGCTTCGGCCGCGCACAGCGCAGCCTCGCAGGCAGTGCCGACCGCGCCCTCGGCCGGCACGCGCGCATCGACGCTGCCCTCGACGTCCGGGCCTTCGCTGGCCCGAGCATTGCTCCCCGTTGCCACGTTGTCTCATCCTGACCTGCCCCCAGGTCCTGATGCAGAGCTTACTCGAACGTACGTTCGATGCAAGGGTGTTGGCGGGATCGGGCCCAAGTATCCGCCAGGCGCACATGGCATCGTTCTGAGCGCACATGATCTGCGGCCGAGGAGACCGGGATCCACGGCGGAGGCGGTGCCAGTGGACCGAGGCCGGGGCCTGATCCATCACACCCGCACGAGCTCGACACCGTCGACGACGACACGATCCCGCCCTCCCTCCTTGGCGCGGTACAGGGCGTGGTCGGCGCGGCGCAGGAGGCGATCCTGATCATCGCCGGCCCCGCGTTCCGCCACCCCCGCCGACAGGGTGACCGGCTGTCCCATGGGCGGACCCGCTTGCGCGACAGCACCTCGCGGAGGGCGTACCTCCGCTCGAACCTGGTCCAGTACCCGCTGCAGGCTCGCTGCGGCAGCGTGGGCCGTCGTCTCCGGCAGCACGACGATCAACTCGTCGCCCCCCCAGCGTCCGATCACGTCGGAGTCACGGAGCAACTCGGACATGGCAGCGACGACCGCCCGCAGCACCTCGTCGCCTGCCAGGTGACCAGCGGTGTCGTTGACCCGCTTGAAGTGATCGACGTCGACGACCGCCAGGCTCAGCGGTCGGTCATGCCGGTCGGACAGCGCCAAGAGCTCCTGGAGCCGCTCGTGGATCGCGCGTCGGTTCGGGAGCCCCGTCAGCTGATCGGTGCGAGCCAGCGTCGCGTTGCCTTCGGCACGCGCGCGCTCGAGGGCGACCTGCTCCTTCAAGGTCGCCAGGGCGTACAGCAGGGCGACACTGACCCCGGTGGTCACCCCGACCCGGAGCAGACCTATCACATCGGTGCTCAACCCCACCCGGACCATCTCCGTCGCCACCCGCGGGAGGACGACGGCCATGCAGGCCAGCACGAAGCCACCGGCCATGAGCAGACCCTGTCGAGCGGGAAGGGCCAGGTACGCGACGATGCCGAGGATCACGACCCCCGGACCGATCGACTGGTTGACGACCTGCGCCGCGAGGGAAAGGTCCGGCTGCAGGTACATGACCGCGTACATCCGCACCAGCCACAGCGCCGGGAGCAGCGACAGGATGATGCGTTCCGCAGTGGTCGCCGTGATGCGGTCGGTCAGGAGGCCGAGGAACAGGACGCCGAGCACGGTCAGGAGCAGGGGGTAGGTCACCCGCAGCAAGGGCTCTGGGCTGCCCCGCAGCCACATGACGAGGGGCACGGTGGGCGCGGACAGGGCGATCGCACCGAGGTAGATCCCTCGTTTGGTCGCCTCCCACCCCGTGCGGACCGGCATCCCGGGCTCCTCGGAGCCGCGCGGCTCGGGCACGATGCGCGCTCCGCAGACCATGTTGCCGCAGGCCTGTGTCATCGACACCCGCCGCTCCACTCAACACCTCGATCCGAGGCACTGCCTCCACCCACCTCGATAGCGGCGAGGTGGCAGGATGGATCGGGCGTGGAGCTGCACACACGTACGGGAGCTCCCCACGTCCCGGATAGTCGCAGGACCCCGGCTACACCCCCCCGTAGACGGAAGCGTCGCCGACCGGCGCGTCACGACCCGGTGGGTCGCGACCGGACCTGTCGAGGAGGTGCTGGCCAGGCCGTGCCGCGCACCATGGTCCCAGATCGGCGCCGGACGGCCATGGGTCGGTGGGTGAGCGAGCGACGTTGCGGCCGGGTACCGCCGCAACGTCACCCGCGCCGATCAGGTGTCGTTGCCGCTGTTCTCGGCGACCGCGACCTCGCTGGCCAGGGCGAAGAAGGTCGGTGCCCACAGCCCGACGAAGATGCCGAACCGTTCCGCGTGAGCGGCATCGCCGGACTTCTTGGCGCCCCGCCAGGTGGCGATGCTCGCGAAGATCGAGGCGAAACCGAGGACCTGTAGAACGTCGCTGGTGATACCGAGTTGGTGCATCTGCTTGACGAGCATGGAGGGTCTTCCTCACGTTGGGGATGGGTGCCCGGGGTTCGGAAGGGGCTTGGTTCTGGACCGTGACGATGTCCACGGCCCGCGGCCGCGTGGGCGAACAACCGGCCTGCCGTCGTCGGCGCCAGGAGCCGCAACGACCTCCATGGGACCTACAGTTGGACGCTCGCGGGCCCCGGTTCGGAGTCGTCGTCGCGGACCCGACGACGCAGCTCGTCCGTCAGCCGCCGGGCCACCCCCGGCGCCTCGTCACGCAGCCGTCCGAACTGTGCGGGTTCGATGACGACTGCCTCGACCGGCGCCTCCGACGATGCGGTGACGGTCGCCGTTCGCCGTCTCGTACTTCGAACGCCGGTCCTTCGGTGGTAACCACCGATCCAGGATCGCGGACTCACCCAGCACGGTGCCCGCTCCGAAGGTCGCCAGGGCCTCGGTCTCGTTCGTGACGGCGACGGAACCGTCGACGATCAGGAACATCTCAGCGCTCGGTGAATCCTGCTCGATGAGCACGCTTCCGGCTGCGTAGGTCCTCAGTGACGAGAGCTCGGCGAGGGTCCGGAGTTCCTGCTGCCTGCAGCCCTCCAACAGAGGGTTGGCCTGCAGTCGTTCGGATGGCGTCTTCCGTCGCTTGAACACGATGCTCCTCCGGTCACGTCAGCGGACCCCACCGATGACCGGGTCGGCGTCAAGGCAGATGACTGGCCGCTGCCCAGGCGCGAAGGCGGGGAAGTAGCAGCCGAGCGACAGTCCGCGCGACCGTCTCGCAGCGCCATAGAGGCCCGCAACGCGTGGCACCTTCTGTGCACGAGACGAGGAGAGTGCACCGTGGGGTTCCTGGGCTTCATCATCTTCGGCGCGATCGCGGGCTACCTGGGACGCCTGCTGATGCCCGGCCGCCAGCCGATGGGATGCCTCGGCACGACCGCGCTCGGTATGGCGGGGTCACTGCTCGGCGGCACGCTCGCGTCGCTGCTCTTCGACGGAGACGTCCGGCTCGGTGGAGCCGGCATCATCGGCTCGATCATCGGCGTGTTGATCGTGCTGTTCGTGCTCCAGCGGACGGGACATCTCAACGACCGTCGCCGCTGACGGACCCCTCGCCCGCAGCCCGCCGTCGAGCGGTGGGGTCCGACAGGTGCGGTGGGTCAACCGTCTCGCGTGATCTGTGCGGCCTGCGGCCGACCTCTGGCCGCGGCGTTGCGGGCCGGCGGCGAGGCTGTCGCTACCGTTGCCATCGACCAGTGAGAGTGGTCACCCGGTAGCCCAGGGAGGGGCGCCAGGTCACCGCCCATGGGAGGGTCTCTCGTGCCACGTATCGATGCGCTCGATCTGCCTGTCATCGGGCTGGACGCCCTCGACGGCCGGGCCGGATCACACCACGAGGTGCTCGACGGGCTGGTACGTCAGCACCCGCTCGCCCGCATCGAGGGCCTCGGCTACCTCGTGCTGGCACGCCGTGCCGTGGAGGCGGCGCTGCGGGCGCGCGACACCTCGATGCCGGCGCTCCCCCTGCTCGAGCTGCAGGGGGTCACCGAGGGGCCGGTGCACCGCTACCTGGCTGGCAACCTGCTGAGCCTGTCCGGAGAGGCGCACCGGGCGCGGCGGCGGCTCGTCTCCCATGCGCTCGGACCCGCCCGCGCCGAGCAGCTGCGACCGACGATGCGCCACCACCTCGAGGAGCTGTTGGACGCCGTCACCACCCCTGAGGTGGAGTTCGTCTCCGCGGTCGCCAAGCCCTACCCGGCGCGGATGATCGCCGAGATCGTCGGCGCGCCGCTGAGTGATGCCCATCGGCTCGGTGCGTGGGCCTACTGGATCCAGGCCGCGCTCGACCCGCTGCAGCTCGCTGTCCACCTCGAGGAGATCCATGCAGCGGCGGCCGCGTTCGACGCCTACGTCCGCGAGGAGCTGTTCACCACCGACCCGTCCGAGGCGACAGGCCTCCTCGCTGATCTGCTGCCGCAGATCGCGGCCGGGGAGCTCGACGACGACGATGCCGCAGCCCTGATCAGCTCCGTGCTCGTCGGTGGCGTCGACACCACCCAGGCACAGCTGGCCCACGCCGTCCGGCTGCTCGCGGAGCACCCGGCGCAGTGGGACCTGCTCGTCGACGACCCGACGCTGGTCCCCGCGGCGGTGGCCGAGGTGCTGCGCTATGAGCCCATCACCCCGTTCACCGCCCGGCTGACGACCGCCGAGCTCGACCTCGACGGGATCACCGTGCCGGCGGGGACGCTGCTGATCGCCTGCACGGCGACGGCCAACCGGGACCCGGGGACCTACGACCGTCCTGGGGTGTTCGACATCACCGCTGACCGCGGTGACGGCGCCCACCTCACCTTCGGTGCGGGTGCCCACTTCTGTATCGGTCACGCCCTGGCACGCGCGGAGCTCGAGGAGGCGCTCGCGGTCCTGAGCTCCAGGGTGGCGCGGATCGAGCTCGCGGGTGAACCGGTCTTCGACACCCCCTCGGGGGTCTACGGCCTCCTCCAGCTCCCGCTCAGGCTCGAGGTGCATCAGAAGGTCGGGGGGCGTGGGGTGGATCTGGTGTCGTAGGGGGCGCTGCGGGGCAGGTCTGGTCTGCTGGAGCCCACAGAGCCTCGGTCACACGCGGCGTTGGCGACCGTTGCGCTGGCGCGCTGTCAGAAGCATTCCACCCCGACACCGGGCCCGCCGGGTACGTCGTCGCGTCTCTGCGTAGGTCGTCTCGGACGAACGAGACGTCCCAGGTCCGCCACGTCCTACCTATCGCTGGCGCACGACGGCCGCGATCCCCTGCGAACACACCGAGACGCGAACCGGCGGGGACAGCTTCATGCCGCGGCACGTTCCTGGGACCGCGAGGTACCCATCAGTCTCGCGGTGAGCTCACCACCGACGATCATGCCCAGCAGGACGCCGAGCGCGATGCCGACCATCGAGGTGCCCATCGTCACCAGCGAGTCGATGCCCTGCAGCCGGTCCTCATCCAGGAGGCTGGTGATACCGGCCAGTCCGAGCGCACCGGGAACCAGGAGCCAGAAGCCCGGCATGAAGCTGACCAGTGCCGGGGGGCCGTTGTGCTGCCTGGCCACGATCATGGCGACCGGGGTCATGGCCAGCGCACCGAAGAACGCCGACAGCGTGGTCCCGAAGAGGAGCCCGCCGAGCACCTGGCCGGCGTAGGCCACGTAGAGGACTATCAGGATCCAGGCCAACGACGCGCGACGCACCCCGTGGAACACCACCACCCCGATCCCGAACACCGCGACCCCCACCCAGGGCTCCAGGACGCTGACCGCCGTCGCGCTCACGTCGGTGACCTCCGCAGCCGGGACACCGAGCAGTTGAGCGGCGGCGAGGATGCCGAGGGCAAGCAGGACCAGCCGCAGCATGCCGGCGGCCAACCGCCCCGACCCGGAGATGACGTGTCCGGTCGACAGCTCGAACACCGCGGTCGTCAGGATGGCACCCGGGAGGAAGGCGATGAGGGGCGAGACCAGCGGCGGGAACATCGCCAGCTCCGGGAGCAGACGTCCGAGTCCGAACACCCCCGCGGCGACACCGAAGGCGGCGACGACCGGGAGAACCGGCTGGTAGGAGCCGCGGAACCGGTAGGTGGCGAGCTGGAGGACGCCGACGCCGACGCCGAGACCGGCGGCGACGAGGAGCTCCAGCGCACCGCCGCGCAGCAGCATGGCGAGACCGACCGTGATCAGCACGTCCCCGCCGACACGGGTCCTGTTCGACGCCGGGGGCGGACGCTCCCGGATCGCAGCGATCGCGGCGATGCCCTCCTTCGGGGTGAGTCGTCCCTCCTCCGCGGCCGTCGCGATCTGCACCACCTCGTCGACCTGGTCCAGACGTAACGCCTGCTGCCCCGCGGGCGCGACCTCCGTCTCGACGGTGTCGCCCTCGGGCATGGACACGATGAGGGCGGTCGGCAGCACGATGATCCCCACCTGCGAACCACCGTGGACCGTGGCGATCCGCCCCAGCACGTCATGCACGTGACTGACGGCATCCCCGCTGTCGATCAACGCCTTGCCGACCTCGAGGAGGAGGTCCAAGGCCCAGCGGTCGACGCTCGCCACTTCGCTGATGCCCGGGACGGTCCGCGGTCCCGGCGCCGCTGACGACACGTCGGTGGGTGGCAGCGCCTCCGCCGCCGACGGCGGCGGGGAGTCAGGCCGTGTGGCGGGGGGCGGCACACCGGCCGACGGTGGCGGGTCGACCGGTAACGGCTGGCCCTCCGAGGCGGCGGTCGTGGCGCTCGTGCCCCGGAGCGGCATCGCCGGTGCCGATGCTGCCGGCCGGTGGTGCGGCCGCCGCCCGACCAACCGGGCGAGGCCGACCGCACCGACCAGCAGGACCACGACGGCCAGCAGGACGGAACCGAGCGGGATGGAGGACGCGCGCACGGCCGGGGTGCTGGGTCCCGGGGCCGGACGATCCTCCTCCAGCTCCTCCTCGACATCCTCGCCGTCCTCGTCGGTGCCGGGGTCCACCTCGTTCCCGTCGGGCTCGGCCTCGTTGTCGACGGCCGGCTCATCGCCGGGGAGCGGTTCGTCCGCCGATCGGGTCGGCGCGCTCGGCGCCTCCCCGTCGGTGAGCGGCGCCGGCTCCGCCCCCTCTTCGGCAGCAAGCCACAGCGCTGCGCCCCCGCCCGGAGCGCCGCCGCCGTCCCAGGCCTCAGCGCCCTCCACCGACAGCGGTATCGCCGCCAGGCAGCCCAGCGACAGCACCACGATCGAGGACCGTGCACACCATCGCCGGGAGAGGGCCACGGTTCAGGCCCGGCCGCCGTGCGGCCGGTGCCACACCTGGGGTGCAGCCACGGAGGCGCAGTGCACCGCCGGCAACGGCTGGCTGCTCCGGACCTGCTTCGACCCCGGAGCCGCCGCCTCGAGGACCCCGAGGACGACGTCGCGGATGGATCGCCGCTCGAGCGAGCAACGCTGTCGCCCTTCGGGGCCAGCTACCGCGACCATGCCCCCTCCTCCCGACTGCCTTCCCCACCTCCGGGTCCATCGCCGTGGGCGGGCACCACCGAACCGCCGGCTCGGATCACGGCAGCGACCGCACCGGCCAGGCTGGGTCCGACGCGGGCAAGCTACCAGCGGCGCCGCGAAGCACCTGCGGCCCAGGGGCTCCGCGGCTGCCTGGAGCTCGGCACGCCGCCGGTCCAGCAGGGCGCACACGGTGGTCACACCGTCGACGCCGCCGTAGCGATCGGGTTCGGCGACCAGGTCCGGACGCAGCACCGCGAGATCGTGGTCGTCGCGGAGGAGGTCGGTCAGCTCGTGGAGCTCCTGGCGACGAGCGCGCAGCATCCCAGGCCACAGGTCCTGCAGCAACCGCACGTGGTAGCGGTGGCACTTCACGCGCTTGCGCCACAGGTGGAACGCCTCGGAGGTCGCCTCCTCGTAGGCGTCGTCCATGCGGTCACGCGCACGCCGGTACGTCCTGGCGAACCCGCCCTGGACCACCTCGAAATCGTCGCCGTCGACCTCCCACCCGGCGATCCGGTCAAGGGCCGCGGCCAGGTCGGCCTGGACGGCGGCGAGGCGCTGCTCGAACTCCGCGTCCAGCACCGCGGCACGTCGTTCGACCAACGCCGAGCGGACGGGCGCGAGATCAGCGGGGACCGCATCCGCACCCACGGCCGCCAGCGGTAGCGGGCCGCGGTCTCCCCTCGGTCGATCGTGGCACGCGACCGTACGAGCCCAGGGAGCACGGCGAGTGGACGAACGGGCGGTGCTGTCAGACCAGCCGTCGTCAGCCGCGCCGACCCGCCTCAGCCCACCGGATGGATGGCAGCCGCGACGGCGGCAGCGGGCGGCTCATCGAGCTCCACGAGGCCGTGCGCCTCTCGGGCGTGGGCGGCCGCCCTACCCAGCACCTCGTCCCGGTCGGCACCGGTCACCCCGCCCTCGCATCCCGGCACGACATCGCCACAGCGCAGTTCGAGTTCCATCCTCGCTCCTTCGGGTAGGCGGACGCGCGGACGCGTCCGCGGTCAGCCAGCGGGTCTGGCCATCGCCAGGGCCTGGTCGCGGCTGAGCGACTGCGCGTGGATCTCGCGAGCGTGGGACTGCGCTGCAGCCACCACCTCTTCGTCGTCCCCGCCGTGCAGGATGAACCCGCAGGGGCAGGTGATGATCTTCGCGTTCCCAGCCAAGGGGCCCTCCGACCTGCCAGACTCCCGCCATGCTGACGGAACGAGGTTGGTGTGATGTTGGCGTCCCCCCGAGCACGGTTCTACCTCACCGGGCGCGTGGTGGTCGAGGGACGACGCCTGGTGGACCAGGCCGCCCTCCCCGGCCGCCAGGGGCGGCTCGCCCTGGTCTACCTCCTCGCGCACCGGCACCGCCCGATCCCGGTCGGCGAGCTCGCGGCCGCGCTGTGGGGCGACGAGCTCCCACGCAGCTGGGAGCCCTCGCTCCGTGTGATCGTCAGCAAGCTGCGAGCGGTGCTCGACGAGGGGGGTGCCACGGGTCTACGTCGCGAGGCCGGCTGCTACCAGGCGGAACTCGGCCACGTGTGGGTCGACCTGGAGGCGGCCGCCAACGCGGTGGACCGGGCCGAGGGTGCCCGGCGTGGCGGTGACACCGCTGCCGCGTGGTCCGAGGCGACGGTGGCCGCGGCCCCCACCGGCCGTCCCCTCCTCGAAGGTGAGGATCGACCGTGGATCGACGAGCTGCGGGCCCAGCTCGACCACCTCGCGATCCGAGCCCACGACGTGCTGTGCGAGGTCAACCTGGCCCGGGGCGATCACCGCCTCGCGGCCCACGCGGCGCGACGCCTCATCTCGCTGGCTCCCTTCCGGGAGTCGGGCTACCGCCACCTCATGCGAGCCGAAGCCGCGGCGGGTGATGACGCCGAGGCCCTGCGGAACTACGGCATGCTGCGGGCGCTGCTCGCGGAGGAGCTCGGGACCAACCCCTCACCCGAGACCCAGGAGCTCTTCGCCGAACTGCTGGCGGCCGGGGCCGCCGG
>PWEU01000411.1 GCA_003554005.1 Nitriliruptoraceae bacterium | reverse complement strand
CTCGGGACGCCGTCGGGCTCGGGGCCGGCAGACCATCGCGGTACCCTCGGCGGGTCAGGGGAGTCCCCTCCCCGTCAGTGAGGTGGGGTGCAGGTGACCGCGACCGTCTACGCCGTTGCGAACCAGAAGGGTGGGGTGGGCAAGACCACCACCACTCTCAACATCGCTGCCGCGATGGCCGAGCTGGGCGCGGCCGTGCTGGTCGTCGACCTCGACCCGCAGGGCTGTCTCACCTTCTCGCTCGGCTACGACCCCGACGCCATCGAACCGTCGCTCAACGACACGATCGTCGGACGGGCGGCCCTGGCGGACATCATCATCCAGCAGGGGCAGGTCGACATCGTGCCGGCCAACATCGATCTCGCCGGCGCCGAGGTGACCCTGCTGTCGCGGACCGGACGGGAGTACCTGCTGCGGGGTGAGCTCTCCGAGCTGACGGACAGCTACGACGTGGTGCTGGTCGACTGCGCGCCATCGCTCGGGGTGCTGACGATCAACGGTCTGACCGCGGCCGACCAGGTCCTGATCCCCGTGCAGTGCGAGACCCTGTCCCACCGTGGGGTCAGCCAACTGCTGGAGACGATCCACGACGTGCAGCGGTTGACGAACCGGACGCTCGAGGTGCGCGGTCTGGTCGCGACCATGTTCGATCCGCGGCCGCGGCCCACCCGTGAGGTCCTCCGCGACCTGCTGACGCGCTACGAGCTGCCGCTGGTCGGCCCACCGGTGCGCAAATCCATCCGGTTCGCGGAGTCACCGACGGTCGGCACGACGCTGGTCGGATCCGGCACCGAGGTGCCGGGGACCTCTGCCTACCGGGCTATCGCCCGTGAACTGCTCGGCCTCGAGGTGGACGGAGAGCTCCTGGCAGCCGCCGGTTGGGCCGACGAGCAACGCGACGAGATCCTCGGGCTGCTCGACCCCGAGGTCGCCCGATGAGCGTGACCGATCGTCGTCCCGGCTCCTCCGCCGCCTTCGATCGGATCACCCCACCCCAGCCGCGGGACCGCATGCGACGGGACGGTCTCGGCAAGGAGGCGCTGTACTCCACGGCGCCGAGCGCCGCGCCGACGACCCAGGTCGACCTGCACTGCCGGCGCTGTGACGTCCGCTTCGGTCTTTCGGTGTTGGCCTGCTGCCGTTTGCTCCGTCCCCCGGTCCTGGTCGATCCGTTACGGCGGCGGGTCTGGACCCGGTGTCCCGCCTGCGATCGCTACGCCTGGATCGACGTCAGCGCTGGGCAGGCGCTCAGGGTCCTGCGTGCCCCGCGCCGCGGCGGCTGAGCTGCCCCGCCGCGCCGCGCCGCCGGAGATCCTCGCGGTTTCGCCGGTCGGATCGCAACCAGGTCGCCAGGAGGTGGTCGATCGGTTGCGATCCGAGAGGTCTACGGGCCGGACGGCTCCGGTCAGGGCAGGTGCTCGACCCGGACCCGACGGGCGCGCTGCGGTTGCCCCTTGCCCCGCGCCTCCTCGCCCCGGCTGGTCGCAGTGACTCCGGGGGTGGCCTCCTGAGCCGACCGACGTCCGGCTGAGCTGTCGCGGCTCGTACCACCACCGCGGGAACGGTTGCCCGCCGCGCGGCCGCCGCCGGTGCTCCGGCCGCCGCCGGTGCTCCGGCCGCCGCCGGTGCTCCGGCCCTTGGCGCTGCGGGTCGCGACGTCAGGCTTGTGGTCGCTGCCCCCATCCTCTGCGGTCCCACGGTTGCCGCTGTTGCGGGGCCCGGCCCCGCCGCGGCCATCGACCGGGTCCTGCTGGCCTGCGGCCTTCGTGCCCTCCCCACGGCCGCCGCGGGCACGTCCGCGGGCGCGGGTCCGGCCGGAACCGGAGGCCTGCCCCTTCGGCATCGGCGCCTCGGCCTCGGTCGCCGAGGTGTCCTGGTCCGGCGTCGCTTCCGACGGGGTCGGCTCACCCTCGGTGGTGGTGGCCCCTCGGGTGCGGGTGCGGGTGCGGGTGCGGGTCAGGGTGGGCGCGGCGTCGGAGCTCGTCTCGGCTCGCCGTGGCTCCTCGGTCGCCTCGGGTCGTGCGCTCTCGGCGGCCTCGGGTCGTGCGTCCCGACGACGACGATCGCGGTCGGCATCGCGGTCGCGGCCGCGACCTTCCCGCTCGCGTCCCCCCTTGGGCCGGCCGTCGGTGCTGCCGCGCCGCCGCTGGCGGTCCTGGCTCGCGTCCTGGCTCTCCTGGGCCTTCGGGCCCTCGTCGCCGCCGCTCGCCCGGCCGCTGCTGGCGACGGCCCCCGCGGTGGCCGCGGCGGCGGCCGTCGCAGCCACCGCGGACCGGCCACCCTTCCTGCCCCGGTCCTGGCCACCATCCGAACGCCGTGACCGCCCGCTGCTGCGCCGCTGGTCCTCGCGTTCGCGGCCCTCTGCGACCTGGTGGTCCCAGGGGCGCGTGGTCGGCAGGTTGAACAGCTCCTCCAGCACCGGCGAGGTGGAGAACACCTGCAGCAGCTCGGAGTCGGTGGCCTCGACCTTCTTGCGGATGACGTTGAGGCGGTCGACCTCGTTGAACTCGGCGAAGGTGATCGCCTTGCCCGACTCGCCGGCCCGTGCCGTTCGGCCGATGCGGTGCAGGTACATCTTCTCGTCGTCGGGGCAGTCGTAGTTGACGACGTGGGTGACCCCATGGACGTCCAGTCCGCGTGCCGCCACCTCCGTGGCGACCAGGACCGTGGCCTTGCCCGCGCGGAACCGGTCGAGGTTCTTCTCGCGCTGGGACTGCCGGAGGTCCCCGTGGATCGCGATGGCGGGGGTGTCGAGCTCTTCGAGCTCGTTGACCAGGCGGTCGGCCATGTGCTTGGTGCGGACGAAGACGTAGACGCCGCCCCGGTCCTCCTCCTGCAGGATCCGTGCCAGGAGGCGTGGCTTGTCCATGCGGTGGACCTGGAAGAAGTGCTGGGTGACGTTGTCCGCGGTCGTCTTGACCTCGTGATCGGCGCGGGGGAACGTGGGGTGATCCATGTACCGGCGCGCGAGCTTCACGATCGGCGTGGGCATCGTCGCCGAGAACAGCATCGTGTGACGGTCCGTCCCCTGACAGGCCTCCACCAACCGCTCGACGTCGGGGAGGAACCCCATGTCGAGCATCTCGTCGGCCTCGTCGAGCACCAGCTGTGTGACGTTGCTGAGGTCGAGGTTCCCACGGTTGAGGTGGTCGAGTAGCCGGCCGGGTGTGCCGACGACGACGTGGACGCCGGTGGTGAGGGCGTCGATCTGCTCGTCGTAGCCGACCCCGCCATAGACGCTGATCGAGCTGATGTCGAGGTTCGTCCCGATCCGGAGGTCCTCGTGGACCTGCAAGCAGAGCTCACGGGTTGGGACGATGGCCAGCGCCTGGGTCACGGATCGCGACGGGTCGAGGCGCTGCAGCAGCGGGAGCCCGAAGGCGAGCGTCTTGCCGGTGCCCGTGCGCGCCTGGCCGATGAGGTCGTGGCCCTCGAGTGCCAGCGGGAGCGTCAGCTCCTGGATCGGGAAGGGGTGGGTGATGCCGCCGGCTTCGAGCGCGTCGCAGAGCGCCGGGTGGACATCGAGGTCTCGGAAGGTCTTGGTCACGTGCATCTCTCATCCGGGCGATCCCCGGCGAGGTCGAGTCGGTGCACACGCCTGGCGATCGCTACTGGTCGTTGTCGCGTCATCGCGACGGTGGCGGCACACGCTGCCCGCGGCTGCGAGGCCATCGGTGCCTGGGCGTCGATCGTCCCGCCACGCTCGGCGGCGGAGGCCTGGGATGCGTTCCCTGGGGCCGTGCTGACCATCCACGATGGCGTGGAGGGTAGCCCACCCTGGCCGCGGCCCGGGGACGCGGCGCCGTCACCGCCCGGCTACTAGCGTCGACGCTTCCCGCACCCCGGAGCCGCGTGGTGGAAGCGTCGTTGCACCGAGCCGAGCGGCTCGTGCTGCGCTACCTCGACCACGTGCGGAGCCACGAGCCGGTCGAATCGACCCGGATCGGCATGACGGAACGCAACGGCTCCCTGCCCGACCTGGCGCCCACGGCGCTCGCGGCGCGCAGCCGTGACCTGGCCGTCCTGGCGGCCGAGGTGGGGTCGGCGGCTCGCGAACTGTCCGTGGCGCCGGGCAGCGCAGCGCGTGAGGCGCGGGGTGATCTGTCGCTGCTGGCCGCCGAGATCGAGTTCCGCCGGTTCCAGCTGGACGTGCGTCCCCGGCTGCTGCTGGATCCCCTGGCGGTGCTGGACACGATCGCGGCCGGTATCCATGAGCTGCTGGGGTGGGACGACGGCACCCGGGAGGACCGGTGCGCCCGCCTCGAGGCCGCGGCCCAGCGTGCCCGTCGTGTGCCGGTGCTCCTGGAGCAGGCCGGTGGCCTGCTGGCGTCGGCTCCCACGCCGCACCTGCAGGTGGCGCTGCAACGACTCCCGGGCCTGCTCGAGTTGGTGCGCCACGTCCTCCCGGGTCGGGCCGACCACCTGGGGGTCGATGTGTCACCCGCCCGCGACGCGGGCGAGGTCGCCGCCGAGGGTTTGGAGGCCTACGCGGCGCTGCTCGACGAGCTCCGCGGTGACCAGCCGGGGGAGTGGCGGCTCGGGCCGGAGCAGCACGCGACCCTGCTGCGCTCCGCTCTGGGCACCGTGATGTGGCCGGCACAGATCGAGGATCGCGCCCGCACCTGGATCGGAGAGACGCGGGCGCGGCTCGTGGAGCTGGCCGGAGCCACCTGGTCGCAGCGCTGGCCCGGCGTGCCGCGGCCCGAAGATGACGACGCCCTCATCCGCCGGACCCTCGAGGCCATCGCGCGCACCGCGGTGTCACGCGACGAGCTGCTGGTGGAGGCCCGGCGCGCGATCGCGGAGGCCCGGGCCTTCGCCGCCGGCTCCGGGCTGACCGATGTGCCACCCGCCGAGCGGCTGCGGATCCGGGAGGTCCCCGCCTACCTGCGGGGCCTGGCGGTCGCCTTCGTCACCCAGCCCCCGCCGCTGCGCCCGGAGACCGGTTGCACCTACTACCTGTCACCGATCCCCTCGGGTTGGGACGGCGCGCAGGCGGCCGCCTTCCTCAGGGCCTACACCCCCGCGGCCCTGCGTTCACTGGCCATCCACGAGGGATACCCGGGGCACGTGGTACAGCTCGAGCACGCCATCCGGCACCCTAGGCTGGCTCGACGCCTGCTCGCTCGGCCGGTGTTCGCCGAGGGGTGGGCGGTCTACATCGAGCGTGAGGTGGTCCGCGCTGGCTTCGCCGAGGACGGCGCCTCGACCGTGTCCGCGGCTGACTACCAGGTGATCCAGCTGCGCAACGAGCTGCGGATCGCCGCTACCGCCCTCGTGGACGTGGGGCTGCACGCGGGCAAGCTGACCGAGCAGGAGGCGCCCGATCTCCTGGTCCGATCGGCCTATCAGGAGCCCGCTGAGGCGCGTGCCACGGTGCTGCGGGCTCAGGTCACTGCCGGACAGCTCAGCTCCTACTTCGTGGGCGGTGAGGAACTGACCGACCTCCGTGTCCAGGTCGAGGCCCGGGCAGGGGCCGGGTTCGATGTGCGCACCTTCCACCAGCGGCTGCTCTCCCACGGCACGCCGACCGTGTCGGTGGTCGCCACCGCCCTCGCCGACGAAGCCCCGGCGCACCGTCCCTTCGCTGCGACCGCGTGATCCGGCGGCGGGCGGGCGGTCCATCCCGACGGGCCCGTCCGGGGCGCCGCGCGGGCTCGCCGCCGGCCGCAGCCCGCGCCGCGACGCGAACGAGAGGGCGACAACGAGCGCCCAGCGCACACAAAGCAACTCTCCGTAGCTGTTCAGCCGCTATCGGTATCTCAAGTCTGGCTGTCGCCCGGGCCTGGAAGCTACGGTGTCCGCGCGGGTCAGGATCGGCAGTGGCACCGTCCTCATCGTCCGGTTGCCACTGCGGGGACCGTACAGACCCTCCGTGCGCCTTAGGTGATGCGCGTCCGCGTGCGCGCCGTCGGTACCCAGGCCACGGCGCGATGGTCGCAGTTCTGTGGGGCAGCCAAGGAGGTGGACCGTGAGCGCGACGGCCCAGCCATGCTGACCCCCGAGGACGGTGAGATCGAGCGCGCCATCTCCTCGGTCGCCGGGGTCGCCTCCGCGTCGCTGCGGCGCGACCCGGCGACGGGTCGGACGCGGCTGCGGCTCAAGCTCAAGCCCGGCGAGGATGCGGAGCAGGCCACCTGGGCCGTCGCGGCCACCCTCCGTGAGCGGTTCGGTATCGCGCTCGACCCCGACGCCATCCGGCCGGTCGCGACCGTGGACGAGGTCGCTGGCGCCGCGCAGGATGAGGCTGCTGGTGTGGAGGAGGAGGCGGCAGTCGGCCCCTTCGACCGAGCGGAGGAGGTCGTGGCCGCGGAGCCGGCGACGGCCGAGGTGGGGGCGGCGGGCCCCGACCTCGAAGCTGCGGCCCCCGATCTCGACCCCGAGGCAGAGGCCGTGGCGACGGCCGGGAAGGTGGAGGCACCCGTCGGTCCGATCATAGGCGTGACGCCACCGCCGGTGCCGACCCCTTCGCCGCCACCTCCGCCGATCCCCTCGGTGAGGACGGCCCCTGGAGCGACCGCTGAGATCGGCTCGGGCCGCCACCGGGTGGAGCAGCTGCCACGGGCGAGGATCACCCGGTTCGACGTCCAGCGTGGTGACCACCGGGTCCAGGTCACGGTCGGCCTCCGTCACGGGGCGGGTACCGCCGAGGGGGTGGCCCGAGCAGCGCCGCCCGCCCGCAGCGTGCAGCGAGCGATCGCCGAGGCCACGGCGTCGGCGCTCCAGCAGCTGACCGCCGCGCCTCTGCTGCTCGCGGTCGACCGGGTCGACGTCGAACCTGCGGCTGACCCCGCACGTGCGCTGGTGACCCTCACCTTGATGGCGGATCGCGGGGAGGAGGAACTGATCGGCGTGTCGCTGCTGCGCGGTGAGCCGGAGCGCGCCGTCGTGCGGGCCACCCTGGACGCCTGCAACCGACGCCTGGCGTCCTTCCTCGACGCCACGTCGGTCAGGCCCCTCGTCCCGGCCAGCTGACGAGCCTCGACCGGCCCGCCGACCGGCATCAGACGGGCAGCGCCTCGTCGCGGGCGAGGGCGGCATCCTCCGTCAGCCCGTCGCCGGCCGGCTCCAGCAGGTCCAGCCCCTGGTCGGCGAAGCGCCTGGCGACGGCCATCCCACGGCCGTCGCCGTGATGATCCAGATCGTGCTGGGCCTGGGCCGCCAGCAGCGCTGCCTGCAGGCTGCGACCGAGCGTCAGGGCGAACCGGCGGGCGCCGTGCTCCAGGGCCGGTCGGCCGCGTTCGGTGGCGGTCCGGAGCCAGGCGACCGCGGCGTCCGCTGCATCCGTGGCCTGCTGGCCGACGATCGCCAGCTGCGGGTGGCGGGTGGCCGTCGCCGCGCGCCGGACCTCGTCGAGGTAGCCGGGCAGGGTCTCCTCCTGCTGCAGCGCGCGTAGCACGTCCAGGGAGAGCACGTTCGTGGTCCCCTCCCAGATGGGCAGCACCTGGGCGTCCCGTAGGAGCTGCGGCAGGTGGGTGTCCTCGATGTAGCCGGCCCCTCCGAAGGCCTCGAGCCCTTCGCTCGCGCCGGCCACCGCCTGCTTCCCGGTCGTCAGCTTCGTGATCGGCAGCAGCAGGCGCAGGGCGGCCCGTTCGGTGTCGGTCGCGACGCCGGCCTCCTCGCGGCCCAGCAGGGCCACCGTGCGGAACACCAACTGCAGGCTGGACTCGTGCTCGACCCGCAGCCAGGCCAGGGTCGCCTGGTGCAGCGGGTGGTCGATGATCGCGCCTCCGAAAGCCTCCCGCCGGGTGGCGTAGTCGCGGGCGAGTGCCAGGGCCCGTCGCAGCCCGCTGGTGGCGATCACCGAGTTCCACAGCCGCGTGATCGCCAGCATCGGGGTGATGGCCCGGGTGCCGTCAGACGGCGTGCCGACGAGGTGGGCGACGGTGCCCTCAAGGGCGAGCTCCGCGGTGGGCATCTGTCGTGTGCCGAGCTTGTCCTTCAGACGCAGGACCCGCACCCCGTTGAGACGGTCCTGCTCGTCCCGGACCTCGAGGTAGTACATCGCCAGCCCGCGCCCACCCGGACCGTTGCCCTCGGGGCGGGCGAGGGTCAGGGCCATGTCCGCGGTGACCGCCGAGGTGAACCACTTGGTGCCGGTGAGCCGCCAGATGGCCCCGTCCTGCACCGCCACGGTCTCCGATCGCCCGACGTCGGAGCCCCCGGCCCGCTCGGTCATCCACTGGCCGGAGGTCCAGGCCTGCTCCGGGTCCCGGCTGGTCAGCCGTGGCAGCGCGCGGTCGATCAGTGCCCGGTCCCCATGGGTCAGCAGCGTCGCGGCGGCACCGTCGGTCATCGCGAAGGGGCAGGAGTACAGCGCGCTGGAGGGCCCGTACAGCGACACCAGCGCCATCTGGTGCACGCGGGAGTGCTCCCCGTGGACCCGTTCGTAGGCGGTGGCCACCACGCCGTAACGCTTCCCGACGTCGCCGATCCGCTCCCACAGCGGCGACACCTCGACGTCGTCGATGCGGTTGCCCCAGGCGTCGAAGGGCCGCAGTCGGGGTTCGTGGGCGGGCGTGTCGCAGTCGTCGGACCACTGCTTGAGATCGGTCGCCGCCAGCAGGCCCATCTCGGCCAGCGAGGGCGTGACCTCGTCCCGGACCTCGGTCGGCAGGGTGCGCTCCAGCAGCCGCCGCAGCGCGGTGTCCTCGGCCCACTCGTCGCGCAGACGGGGTGGGTCCTGGAGGTGCCCGAATCGCTCCACGGTCGTCATCGGTCGCTCCCTCTCCATCGGCGAGCAACGGAACGTTCCTGTGCTCATCGTACCGCCGGACCCTGTCATGACCGTGGCCGACCGGGACGTCGGGACACCGGTGGATGGGCCACCGGGCGGAGGTGCGTCGCTGCCCTCTCCGGCCGGCCGACCGGTCACCGATCGGCGTACAGCGCGACCGCCACCGCCGTGGCCAGGTTCAGGCTCGAGACCCCCGTCCGCATCGCGATGGCCCGCCGCTCGTCGGCACGGGTCAGCAGGGCGTCGGTCAGTCCGCCACGCTCGGTGCCGACCAGCACCAGCGCATCTGACGGCAGCGGCGCCTCGTGCAGCGGGGTGCCACCCGGGTCCAGCGCCACGATCGGTCGATCCGTGATCGGCAGTACCTCGGTGCCGGTCGTGGGCAGGGCGAACTGCAGGCCGGCGGCGGCCCGCAGCGCCGTCGGGTGCCAGGGGTCGGCAGGGCCGAGGGTCAGGACCCCGCCCGCGCCGGCGGCGGCTGCGACCCGGATCGCGGCCCCGAGGTTGCCGAGGTGGCGGGGGCGGTCCAGCACCAGGATCCGTCCGGGGGCCCGCAGGACGTCGCTGACCGTCACCTCCGGACGCAGCGCCACCGCCAGGGACGGTGAGGGCAGGGGGCGGGGCACCAGGCGCTGCCAGCGTGCCGGCGAGAGCTGCACGACCCGTGCCGCCACCTCCTCGACCACGTCCGGCGCCACGTCGGCGAGCAGCGCCAGCAGCCGGCGCCGGTCGTCGGTGGCCACCACCTCGATGTCGGCCCCGAAGCGCAGTGCGTGCTTCAAGGTGTGCGCGCCCTCGAGTCGCACGCATGCGCCGTCGCCGCGAGCGGCAGCCACCCGGTCGACCACTTCCCCCTCGCTCGGTCGTGCGTACCCTGCGTTCATGCCTGCCGTCCTCGTGCTCGTGTTCATCCTGGTGCCCCTGGCCGAGATCTTCGTGATCCTCCAGGTCGGCGCCGTGATCGGTGGGGGGTGGACAGCGGCGCTCCTCGTCGCCGACAGCCTGCTCGGCGCCTACCTGCTGCGCGTCGAGGGGCGTCGTGCGTGGCGCGAGTTCCGCACCGCCCTCGAGGAGGGCCGTTGGCCCGGCGACGAGGTCGCCCAGGGTGCCCTCATCATCGTCGGTGGCACGCTCCTGCTCACCCCCGGCTTCCTCACCGACGCGATCGGGTTCCTGTTCCTGCTCGGCCCGACCCGCCGCATGGGGGCCCGCCGGCTCCGCTCCCGCGTCGGTGCAGCAGCGACCGCCGGGCCGGCCTCGGGGCCCGCAGCCGGTCCCGACGGGCCTGCGACGTCCGGGCCTTCCGGAGCCGGCCGCAGGTCACGCTCCGGTCCGAGGACCGGCCGCAGCCGCGATGCCGGTGAGCCCGTGCTCGACGTCGAGGTGGTGGAGATCCGGCGTGAGCAGCCGCCGGTCGGCCGGGCCGGGGACACCCCGCGCTCCGCCGAGGACGGTGGCGAAGAGGAGCCGCCGGCGCTCGATGACCACGACCGTGACCAGGATCCTGACCAGGGTCCTAGGAAGGGCACTGGCCGCGATCGAGGTGAGGGTGAGGCCGCCAGCTGAGGGCGGCTCCAGGTGATGCAGCCCCCGGTTCGTTCCCGTGTCGCGGTGCTCACTATCGTTCGCGCGGAGGTCGGAGCCGCAGCACGCGGCCTGGGAGCCCCCGACCCGACGAGCGCGGCGCCGCACGGCGCCCGGGGGAGGTAATCACTGTGGCAGGAAGCAACGGCGTGCAGGCCATCCACGACGCGATCCACGCGGACGCGCCCGGCGAGGAGTTCGCGGCGTTGCCGCTGCCCGAGACCATGCGTGCCTGCGTGATCCGAAAGGAGGACGAGCAGGTCTTCGACGGTGTGCCCGAGGAGGAGCAGGATCCCTCGCGCACCCTCCACCTCGACGAGGTCCCGATCCCGCCGCTCGGGCCCGGTGAGGCGCTGATCGCGCCGATGGCCTCGGCGCTGAACTACAACACCGTGTGGTCCGCGCGCTTCGCGCCGGTGTCCACCTTCCGGTTCCTGGAGCGGTTCGGGCGCGCCTCGGAGCTCGGTGCCCGCCACGACCTCGACTACCACATCCTCGGATCCGACGCGGCCGGTGTGGTCCTGCGCACCGGTCCCGGGGTGACCCAGTGGAAGCCCGGCGACCGCGTCGTCGTGCACTGCAACTACGTGGACCTCGAGCACGCGGCCGGGCACATGGACTCCATGCTCGCCCCCGAGCAGCGTATCTGGGGGTTCGAGACCAACTTCGGCGCCCTGGCTGACATCTCCATGGTCAAGGCCAACCAGCTGCTGCCGATGCCCGACCACCTCGACTGGGAGGAGGCCGCCTCGCTCGGGCTGACCCTGGCCACCG
>PWEU01000402.1 GCA_003554005.1 Nitriliruptoraceae bacterium | reverse complement strand
GCTCGATGATGACCCGACGGGCTGGTTCCCTGCCCTGGCTCCGGCTGCTCAACCCATCAACCTCAGCGACCATCTGGTGGACCGCCTTCCGCTCGAAGACGTCCATCGGCTCCAGACGCTGCGCCTCACCGGTATCGAGCACCGCGTCGATCGCCTCATCAGCCTTCTCGAGCAACTTCTCCAACCGCCGTGTGCGGTAGCCCTCCGCATCGATCTTGACCCGCGCCCGGCGCTGGAACTGCCGTTGCAGCGAACAGCGGACCAACTCCTGGATCGCGTCCAAGGTCTGCCCGCGACGACCGATCAGGGCACCGCTGCCGATGTCGATGCCCTCGAGCTCAGCGTGATCCTCGTGCAGTTTGATACGTAGATCACCGGGGAGGTCCATGGCATCGAGCAGGCCCTCGAGGAAGTCGGCGGCGGCGTCGGCCTCCTCATCGAGGTCCTGCGCCGAGACCAGGGGAGCGTCGTCGCTCGACGCCTGCGCCTGCACATCTTCCGGTGTGTCAACGACACCGTCGTCCTCTTCGGAGGCGTCCTCAGGGTCCTCCTCGGGACCGGACGTCGCGGTGACCTCGAGGTCGAGCCGCGCTTCACCGGCCCAGCCCGCGGCCTGGTCACCCTCGAGGCGCACCTCGACCTCGTCGCTGTCGAGGAGGTCGCGGATCGCCGTATCCAGCGCTTCCTGCAGCGTCTCGCCCCGACCGTGCACCGTTCGACCCATGACGTCCTCCTGATGTGCGTGTCAGTCCTGCTTGCCCCCACGGCGAGGCAGATGATCGCGCGATGTGCGCTTGCCGCCTGCAGGTGGGCGATCTTCGCCCTTGCTCGTTGTCGGGCCCTCGGACGGAGGTCCCTTCCGGTCGTCTGATCCATCCCCGACCGCTGGCTGGTCCTTGGAGGTGCCGTCGTCATCACCTGGGGCGTCCCCAGCCGACGACGCATCCTTGGCATCATCACCGACCTCGTTCGGATCCTGCGAGCGATCCCCTGGCGGGGTCCGGCGACCGGAGGTGGCGCCACCCTTGCCCGGCGCCCCGGACCGCGGGTTCGTGGTGCCCGACGTCGCCCCGCCCTTGCCAGTCCCACCCTTGCCAGTCCCGCCCTTGGCCTTCCCATCCTTACCGGGGCCGTCCTCGGGTCCCCCACCACCAGGCTTGTCCTTGAGTTCACCCGACTCGGCTTCCGACTTGACCTCCCGCAGGATGATCCACTGCTGGATGACCTGCCAGATGTTGGTCGTGACCCAGTACAGCAGCAGACCGAGCATGAACTGGAAGGAGATGACGGCCAGGAAGAGCGGCATCACGTACAGCAGGATCTTCTGCTGCTGTGCCATCGGGTTATCGGCACCCGAGGCGGCGGTCCGGGCCATCATCTGCTTCTGGGTGATGAACATGGTCCCCGACATCACGAGGATGAGGAACCACCCAGGCCAGCCGGCGGCGCTGACGAGCGCCCCGAGCCCGGTGAACCCGTCCTCGCGGACGGTGATGAAGTCGGTGAAGAAGTAGAACGGAGCGTTCTGGAGCTCATCCATGCCCCGGATGGTCCAGAACAGCGCGATGAAGACCGGCGCCTGTGCGAGCAGAGGGAGACAGCTGGCCGCCGGGTTGACCCCCTCCTCCTGGTAGAGGGCCATCATCTCTTCGTTCATCTTCGCTCGCTTGGCCCGGTACTTCTCCGGGTCCTTGCGCATCAACTCCTTGTCGACCTTGGGCTTCTTCTGGATCTCCTTGATCTTCGGCTGGATGGCCTGCATCCCGCGCATGGAGCGCGTCTGCTTTATGGCCAGCGGCAGCAGGAGGATCCGCACCACCAGGGGGAGCAGGATGATCGCCCATCCCCAGCTGTGGACGCCGAAGACGGGCACGACGAGATCGTGCAGGACGGTGAGCACGCCCTCCAGGAACGCGAGCACGCTGTCAGCGAGAGACCGGAACACGGCGTGTCCTCTGTCAGGTCGTGGAGGAAGGGGAGGGGGAGACGCGGCCTCGACGCCAGGCCGTTCGGTCCCCGGGATCGGGGACCTGGTCCAGCCCACCCGGGTTCCACGGATGGCAGCGCCCCACACGGCGGGTCGCGAGCGCCGTGCCACGCACCGGGCCGTGCCCGCGTAGCGCCTGCACGGCGTAGGACGAACAGCTCGGGTGGAAACGACAGCGGGGCGCGCGCAGCGCCACCGTGCTGCGCCACAGGGGCACCGGAGCCAACAGCACCTGCACCAGGAGGGCGCGGGTACCCGCCCGCAGGCGGGACGCCAGGGGTCGATGCTCCTGCGCGCCTGCTGTGGTCCGCGAGGTCATCCCCCGCCCTCCGCTGACACCGAGGTGTCCAGCACCCCCAACGCCGCACACAACTCCTCGAGCTCCGTACCCAACTCGGCGAAGGGCGCGTCGACGCATTGACGTCGCGCCACGACCACCAGGTCCACCCCGTGACGCAGCGGCAGGCGGCGGATCAACTCTCGCAGCCGCCGCTTCGCGCGGTTGCGTTGGACGGCTCCGCCGACACGGCGGGAGGCGATCACCGCCACACGCGCGGGCTCGCCGTCCCCGTCGGTGCGCTCCAGGACATGGACGACCATCGACCCGCCCGCGCGCTGCCGCCGCCCGCGCAACACGGCCGAGATGTCCACGCCGCGACGGAGACGGCCGTGGCCGCCGTCGACGAACGTCACGCGGAGAGCTTCGTCCGACCGCGGCGGCGGCGGTTGCCGACGATGCGGCGCCCGGCCTTGGTCTGCATGCGGGCGCGGAAACCGTGCTTGCGTGAACGGCGACGGTTGTTGGGCTGGTAGGTGCGCTTCACAGCGGCCCTCCGAGGACTTCGAGGTGGCACGCGGCGGTGTTCGGGGGCCGTACGGCCGTCGTTGATCGGTCTCGTCGGTCCGATGCAGCATGGCATCGGAACCGCACGACGACGTCCGACACGGGAGCCGGTGCGAGGTGATCGCGGGAGAGTAGCGACCTGTGCGTTCGGCGAGCAACCGACATGCGGTGGTGCACATCCTCCCGCCGAACCACCACGGACCTCGACGTCCCTCCCGGATGCACCCACGAACCCGACAACCCGCGGTCAGCGCCGGAGGTCCGGTGGTTGCGTCACCCTGGAGCACCCACAGCCGACCCTCGTCGGTCACCGGTGCGCGCACCGGTGACCGATACCGCTTGCAGCGCGGGATCCGAGCGCGGTACGGTCCGCCGCCGTCGATCAGGAACACGTTGGAGGTGGCCTCCGAGAACCAGGGGGACGCGGAGGCTGTCGCAAAGAGCACGTGGTTGCGATACTGCGGACCTCTGACGCGTGTCAGATCGCTCCTTCCCCACCGCGGTCCACCGCGGACCCGCGGTCTACCCAACACCTGTCCACACCTGTGGACGCAGCTGTGGATTGTTGGGTGACCCGGCGACGCGTCGCCGCAATGATGAACAGGGATGAACGCCCCGTGGACCCGGGACCGGGTCGCTGACGGGTCCCGGTGAGGTGAGGAGTGAACGTGGGTACCGCATCGACGCTTGACCTCGGGACGTTGTGGGCCGAGAGCCTCTCCGAGGTGATGCGGACCGTGACCTCGAAGGCGCAACGGCAGTGGCTCGTCGCCACCCACCCCGTCGGGTTCAGCGAGGACACCATCATCCTCGCGACCCCGCACTCCTTCGCCCGGGAGTGGCTCGACCGCAACTGCGGTGACACGATCCGACAGGCTCTGAGCAGCGCCGCGGGACGCGATCTGACCGTGGTCATCACGGTCCAGACGAACCCGTCACCGGTGGGGCTGAGCTCCGAGGCGGGGCACAGCGCCGACGCGACCTCCCCCTCAGCGACAGCCGGGGGTCCGATCGGCACCTCCTCCGCTGAGCCGGAACCGGAGCAGGAGCTGATCCGCGCACCCTTCGACCTCCCCGCGGAGCCCGAAGCCCCCGCGCCCACTCCGCCAAGCGAAGCGATCGACGGCCAACACGGGCACGGGGTGGCCGGCTACCCCGACTACCTCGACGGGCAGGCGACCGCCGCATCGGAGGAGGGGGTGGCCGACGAGCGCGTGCACGTCCACGCCGCCCCCCTCCACGCGCCCGGGCGCCCCGCCGGTCCGACGGTCGAGGTGCCGACCCGGCGCAGTCGACACGATGAGGAGGGCGAGCCCGATACTCAACTCAACCCGAAGTACTCCTTCGACGACTTCGTGATCGGGTCATCCAACCGTTTCGCCCACGCCGCAGCCACAGCGGTCGCCGAGGCTCCAGCGAAGTCCTACAACCCACTGTTCATCTACGGGGGGGCGGGACTCGGCAAGACCCACCTGCTCCACGCGATCGGTCACTACGTCCGCAACCTCTACCCGCGGCTGACCGTGCGCTACCTCACCACCGAGCAGTTCACCAACGAGTTCATCAACGCGATCCGCGACGATCGCATCACGAACTTCCAGCGCACCTACCGACGGGTTGACATCCTCCTCGTCGACGACATCCAGTTCCTGGAGCAGAAGGAACGGACCCAGGAGGAGTTCTTCCACACCTTCAACGCGCTCCACAACGCTGAGAAGCAGATCGTCATCTCCAGCGACCGTCCCCCGAAGCAGATCGCGCACCTCGAGGACCGCCTGCGAAGCCGCTTCGAGTGGGGCCTGATGACCGACGTCCATCCACCCGACCTCGAGACCCGCATCGCGATCCTGCGCAAGAAGTCCGAGAGCGACACCTTGAGCGTGGAGCCGGAGGTGCTCGAGCTGATCGCCTCCCGGGTCCAATCCAACATCCGGGAGCTCGAAGGGGCGCTGATCCGTGTCGCGGCGTTCTCCAGCCTGCAACGCGCCCCAGCAGACACCGCGATGGCCGAGGCTGTGCTCAAGGACCTCTTCCCCGACGGACGTGACCGCGAGGTCTCCGTCCAGCTGATCATGGAGGAGGTCGCCGACCACTTCTCGTTGACGGTGGAGGACCTGTGCTCGCCGTCGCGCAGCCGGCAGCTGGTGACGGCCCGCCAGCTGGCGATGTACCTCCCCCGGGAGCTCACCGAGCTGTCGCTACCGAGGATCGGGAAGGCCTTCGGTGGTCGCGACCACACCACGGTGATGCACGCGACCAAGAAGATCGCCGTGCTGATGCAGGAGCGCCGACCGATCTACGACCAGGTCCAGGAGCTCACCAACCGGGTCAAGACCCGCGCTCGCACCGCATGAACGGCTCCCCGACCGCACCCGGGGAGGGGGCGCGGAGGTGTCGGGCCGTCGGCGTACCGACCTCGTCATCCACTGACGTGCCGTGGAGAACCGGTGGACACGCGGGGGACGAGCGGGGGACGAACCGGTGTAGCCGGTGGAGCGCGTCCAGTTGCTGCACGCGCAGCGCACGCCGTACAGCCCCCGCTGGGGGTGGAACGGTGGGGGACACGCGGGGGACAACCACGACGCCCCGTGGAAGCACATCGATGTGGTTCTCGCCACTGTGGACCAGGCGCGCTGCGGCCCACACCGACTCCACACGACCCGCACCCCTGCTGACCTGCGAGGACGCAGGTTGTCCACCGTTTGCACAGCCCCTACTACGGTGACGAACCGAGACTCCATACAGGACCTTCAAAACCAGGGGTGTGGACCGACCCGCCCAGGAGGCACCACGTGAAGCTGAGAGCCGAGCGGACCGAGTTCGCCGATGCGGTGTCGTGGGCAACCCGCACCGTCGGTGCCCGGGTGACCCTGCCCGCTTTGTCGGGCATCCTCCTGGAAGCTGCCGACGGTCGCCTGACCTGCCGAGCCACCGACCTCGAGGTGGCGGCGGAGATCTCGATCCCAGTCGAGATCGACGAGCCGGGTCGGGTGCTGCTGCCCGGACGACTGCTATCGCAGCTGGTCGCCCGATTCCCGAACTCGCCGGTGAACCTCGAAGGCGACACCGACCGGGTCGAGATCACCTGCGGTCGGGCGACCTTCCACGTCCGGGGGATGCAGGTGGAGGACTTCCCCACACTGGCGGCGCCCGCCGAGGACGCGGCCCAGGGGATGCTGAAAGCCGATGCCTTCGCCCGCCTGGTGTCCCAGGTCGCGCGGGCCGCGTCCACCGACGACGGCCGACCCGTCCTCACCGGTGTCCAGCTCGACGCCTCGGACGGCATGCTGACCGCTGCGGCGACCGACAGCTACCGCCTGGCCGTGCGTTCGGTCGCCTTCGACCAGGCGGTCGACGGTGTCGCCCTGGTACCGGCACGATCCCTGCAGGAGGCGGCGAAGGCCGCCGGCGAGGTGGGAGGCGACGTCACGGTCGTGCTGGAGGAGGGCCAGGTCTCCTTCCTCTTCGGCGATCGGCGTCTCACCACCAAGCTGATCGAGGGGTCGTTCCCGAACTACCGCGCGCTACTGCCCGACGCCCACGAGACCACGGTGGTCGTCGACCGTGCGGGGCTCTCCGAGGCGCTGCAGCGGGTGGCCATCGTGGCGATGGGGCAGGCCAACACGCCCGTGACCCTGCACTTCGGCGACGGCTCCGTCGACCTGCAGGCGACCAACCAAGAGATGGGTGACGCCGCCGAGGCCCTCCCCGCGGAGATCGACGGGGAGGGTCTGTCGATCTCGTTCAACCCGGCCTTCCTCCTCGCCGGACTCGATGCCACCGGGACCGAACAGATCCGTATCGAGCTCCGTGACGGACTCAAGCCGGCCGTGCTGAAGCCGGAAGCCGACAGCGACGACGAGCGCATCGACGACCTGACCTACCTGCTCATGCCGATGCGGGTGAGCTGAGGCGAGGCCGTCGATGCAGCTGCGTCACCTCGAACTGGTCGACGTGCGCTCCTACGACCGTGCCAGCTTGGACCTGCCCGTCGGTGCGACCGTGATGGTCGGTCCGAACGCCCAGGGGAAGACCAACCTGCTGGAGGCCGTCCAGCGCGTGGCCACGGGGAGCTCCCACCGGGTGGCGGGCGACGGTCCCCTGGTGCGGATGGGTGAGGAGGTGGGGCTGATCCGGTGCGAGCTGGAGACCGATGTGGGACGGCGCCGCCGCGTCGAGGGGGAGATCGGCACCGGCCGGCGGACGCGCACCCGGGTGGATGGCCAGGACGTGCGGCGCGCTGCCGAGGCGATCGGGGTGCTGCGCGCGGTGCTGTTCGCGCCCGAGGACCTCAGGATCGTGCGGGGTGATCCCGGTGATCGCCGTCGCTTCCTCGACGAGTTGCTCTCGCAGCGCCGACCGGCCTTCGCCGCGGCGCGCGCCGACTACGACCGGGCGCTGCGCCAGCGCAACCAACTGCTGAAGCGCTCACGCCACCTGTCGGGTTCGGCCTCTAAGGCCGCGGCCGTCACGATCGCGGCCTGGACCGAGCAGTTGGTCACGTTGGGCAGCCAACTCCTCGCCGCAAGGATCGCGGCCGTGCGTACCCTGGCTGGTCCCGTCGACCGCTGCTACCGGGACCTGGCGGATCGTCCCGAGACCGTCGGGGTGCGCTATCGCAGCTCTGCCGGTCAGGTGGTGGACGAGCTGATCGAGGAGACCGGCGAGGGACCGGTGCCGGCGGTGGCCCCCCTGGCTCGGGCGCTGGCCTCGGCGTACCAGGAGGTGGCCGGCGAGGAACGTTCCCGTGGGGTGACGTTGGTGGGTCCCCACCGCGACGACGTCGAGTTGACCATCGGTGCCCTGCCCGCCAAGGGCTACGCCTCCCACGGCGAAGCCTGGTCGCTCGCGCTGGCGTTGAAGCTCGCGACCTTCGACGTGCTCGCCGAGGTGGGCGACCGTCCGGTGGTGCTCCTCGATGACGTGTTCGCCGAGCTCGACACGACCAGGCGGGACCGGTTGTCCGCGGCCTGTGACCGGTTCGATCAGGTGCTGGTGACCGCAGCGGTGGAGGCGGACGTTCCCCTCGCCGGGCACCGCATCGATGTCCGGCTGGTCGACGGGGTCAGCCGGCTGGAGCCCCGGACCCGGGAGCTGCCCTCGTGAGCGGGCGCGCCGGCGGGCCGCATGGCCACGATCCGCGCACCGAACGCCACCGTGACCGGGACGAACGGGTCTACGAGCGCCGACGCCGCGCGGCCGCCCGCCGGCGTGCCCAACTCGAGCGGCGGGAGTACGACCCGGCTCCACCGACCGACGACGACTGGGTCGCCCCGGATCCTGATACCGACGCCGTCCAGCGCGTCCGCCCGCCGACCGCGATCGGCTCCGACCTGGAACATGTGCTCGCGCAACGTGGGTGGACCGCACGGCTGCGGGGTACCCGGGTGTTCACCCAGTGGGAGCGGATCGTGGGTGCGGAGCTCGCCCGCAGGTGCGAGCCGGTCCGCGTCGCTGGTGGCACCCTGGTCATCCGCGCCGAGAACCAGGCGTGGGCGACCCAGCTCCGCTACCTCCCCCCCGCTCTACTCACCAGTGCCCAGGAACTCCTCGGCGAGGATGTCGTCGTCGAGATCCGGTTGGTGGTCGGACCCCTGCAGCCCAGCCAGGAGAGCCCATGATCGCCGTCGCGGAGCGCACCTTCGGACTCCTCGCCCTGCTCGCGATCCTGATCGCGGTCGTGACCACGGTGGCGCTGGTGCGCCGCCGGGTCCCCGACTGGCTCCGCGATGACGTGGCGCTGCCGCTGGCCACCGCGATCGCTGCCACGGCGACGGGGGGCTCGTTGCTGCTGAGCGAGGTCGCCGGGTACCTGCCCTGTACCCTGTGCTGGTACCAGCGCATCGCGATGTATCCGCTGGTCATCGTCCTCGGGGTGGCCGTGGCCCGCGGTGATCGTGACGTCTGGCGCACCGTCCTGCCGCTCACGACCATCGGCTCGGCCGTCGCGCTGTGGCACATCGCGATAGAGAACAACCCGGCGTGGGGCGGACCGTGCGAGGATGCGGCACCCTGCACGATCATCTGGGTCGAGGAGTTCGGGTTCCTGACGCTGCCGACGATGGCGTTGGTCGCCTTCGTCGCGATCTCCGTGCTGAGCCTGGCCGCCCGCCGACCCTGACCCCCGGGGACCGGTCACCCGGCCCGACCCCCGCGCCGCACACCGCAGGTCGAACGACGAGGAGCACCACCGTGACGACGCCCACCAAGAACGCGCGTACCGAGGCCCGACGCAAGGAGCGTGAGGAGCAGCGGCGTGCCGACGTCAAGCGGCAACGTCTCATCTACGGCGGCGTCGGCGCTGCGGTCGTGCTGCTGGCGGTCGTGATCGCTGTCCTCTCCGTCGGTGAGACCGACGACCGGGTGGGTGTCAGCGAGGTGGCCGGTGACGTCGAGGTGGACGGCGACACGCTGCCGCCGATCCCCGACGGTGCCGCCGATCCCGCCGTGGGACAGCCCGCCCCGGTGCTGAGTGGTGCCGACTTCGACGGCACGCCGATGACGGTTGGGGATGGGGCGCAGCTGGTGAGCTTCGTCGCCTCATGGTGCCCGGCCTGTGATGCGGAGCTCCCACTGGTCGTCGACTGGCTGACCACCAGTGGTCCCCCCGAGGACGTCCAGTTCGTGATGGTCTCGACCAACCATGACGACTCGCGGCAGAACTGGCCCCCCCAGGACTGGTTCGCCGCGGCCGGCTACACCGGCGACGTCCTGGTGGACGATGTCGCCTCCTCCGCGTTCCGCGCCTACGGCCTGACGGCGACCCCGTCCTGGGTGGTGATCAGCGATGAGGGTGAGGTGCTGTTCCGGGCCTCGGGCATGATCGACCCGGCCCAGTTCGACACCCTGGCCGAGCTGGCCGCCTCCGGCTGAGACGCTCCAACTCCTCGGACCACGGACGGCGCCTCGGCGACAGCGTGTCGTCTCAGGCCGCGTCGCTGCTCGGCAGGTCGACATAGCCGGAAGGGGGGTCGACCGTCCACAGGCCCACTGGGCGGGCTGTCAGCGCCTGTGTCCCGCTGGTAGGCTCGGGGTGATGGCACCCGAGGTGGGCGGCGTTCGAGATCGTCGCCCACGACCCCGCGACCGGTGCCTGGCACCGGCGTGGCACACGCCGTCGACGATGGAAGAGGTCCCTGGTGGCTGCTGCCCACGATGCTCCGCCCCCGCCTGACGCGCCAGCGTTCGTCACCGGCCCGGAGGGTGACGGCACCTACAGCGCCAAGAACATCACGGTGCTCGAAGGGCTCGAGGCGGTGCGCCGGCGCCCCGGCATGTACATCGGTTCGACGGGCGCCCGCGGGTTGCACCATCTCGTCTGGGAGGTGGTCGACAACTCCGTGGACGAGGCCTTGGCCGGCCGCTGCTCCCGCATCGAGGTGGAACTGCTGCGTGACGGGGGGGTCCGCGTCAGCGACGACGGTTCCGGGATCCCCGTCGACCTGCACGAGAAGGAGGGCCGGTCCGCTCTCGAGGTCGTCCTGACCGTGCTGCACGCCGGCGGCAAGTTCGACTCCCAGGCCTACGCCGTCTCCGGAGGGTTGCACGGGGTCGGCGTCTCGGTGGTCAACGCGTTGTCGGAACGGCTGGTCGCCGAGGTCGTCCGGGACGGCGGCAGCTACCGCCAGGACTACCAGCGCGGTATCCCGGATGCCCCCGTCGAGCGGACCGGTGACGGGTCGGACCAGACCGGCACCACGATCAGCTTCTGGCCCGACCCGGACGTGTTCGAGGAGGGGGTCGGCTTCTCCGTGGAGACGATCGCCCGACGTCTGCGTGACACCGCGTTCCTGACCGCGGGACTGCGGATCGTGCTGATCGACCACCGCGAGTTCGACGGGCTGGACGCACCACCTCGCCGTCTGGAGTTCCACGCGCCAGGTGGGCTCAGGGACTTCGTGGACCACATCCGTGCCACCAAGGCAAAGGACGGACTGCACCCGACGATCCACTTCGAGTCCGAGGAGGTCGGTCCCAACGGGGCGCAGTCACTGGAGGTCGCTCTCCAGTGGATCAACGACTTCAACGACTCGATCCTGTCCTTCGCCAACACGATCAACACCCACGAGGGCGGCACCCACGAGGAGGGGTTCCGCACCGCCATGACCTCGGTGATCAACCGCTGGGCGAAGGACAAGGGTCTGCTGCGGTCCAAGGAGGTCGACGCCCTCACCGGTGACGATCTGCGCAGCGGGCTCGTGGCGATCGTGTCCGTGAAGGTCGGTGACCCGCAGTTCGAGGGCCAGACCAAGACCAAGCTCGGCAACACCGAGGTGAAGACCTTCGTCCAGACCACCACCTATGCGCGGTTGGCGGAGTGGCTCGAGGAGCACCCGGGCGAGGGCAAGCTCATCGTGCAGAAGGCCGAGGGAGAGGCCCAGGCCCGGATCGCCGCGCGCAAGGCCCGGGACCTCACCCGTCGCAAGTCCCTGCTGGAGT
>PWEU01000276.1 GCA_003554005.1 Nitriliruptoraceae bacterium | reverse complement strand
TCGCTGCCGCGGCGCAGCTCCGCGCCGAGCCGCTGGGCACCGGCCGCCAGCGGGACCACCTCGAGGCCCCGGCAGGCCCGGCAGGGCGATCGGCGCGCGCGCCGGTCACCGCAGCCCTCGCAGACCGTCCCGACACCGCCGTCGGAGGAGAGGCTGGAGGCGCAGACCGGGCAGGTCAGCCGCTCACCGCAGTCGCGGCAGACCAGCGCCCGGCCCTCCCCGCGCCGCGCGGCCAGGACGACGCCGTAGGAGCCCGCCCGGGTCGCCGCCCGCAGCGCCGCGGTGGACTCCCGGAGCAACCGGGCCCGGGGCTGGTCGTGGCCGGTCACGATCCGCACCTGGGGTCGGGCCCGACGCTCGGCCTCGCGGTCGGGGACCACCGGGGGGAGGCGACGTTCCCGCAGCAACCGCCACGCCACGGCCGAGGGCACGGTGCCCACCAGCAGGCCGACCCCGCCGGCCCGCCGTGCCCGCTCCAGGGCGACCTCCCGGGCGTGATGGCGGGGGCTGCGCCGCTCCTTGTAGGCCGGGTTGGCCTCGTCGAGGACCACCGCGAGCCCGAGACGCTCCAGGGGCACGAAGGCGGCCCCGCGCTCACCGACCACGACCCGGGCCTGACCCGTGCGGGCCAGGAGCCAGCGCCGGTACACGGTGCGGGGCGCGGGACCACCGCGCAGGTCGACGGCCAGGTCGCCGGCCGAGGTCAGCACCGCATCGGCGGTCGGCGACCCCGGGTCGGGCACCAGCAGGAGCACGTCTCGGTCGTGGGCCAGGCACAGCTGGGTGAGCTCCGCGAGCCGGGCGGCGACGTCCTCGCCGGGCAGCGGACGCCACAGGAACGAGCCGGCGCCGGCCGCCACCGCGTCGCGCAATGAGCCGCCCCCGGGGCCGTAGGCCCGCCAGGCGTCGGCGAGAGGCCGGGGGTCCGGCGCGGGGTCGGAGCGGGGCCGCACCGCCACCTGCGGGGGGAACCAGCCGGCCTCGGCGGCGCGGCGCTCCACGTCGACGGTGCGGTTCGGCAGGGCGTGCCGGAGCACGTCGGCCAGGGGGGCACCGAACCTGGCGGCGGCCCAGCGCAGCACGTCGAGCTCGTCGGGCCGCACCCACCGATGGGGACCCAGCACCCGAGCGATGGGCCGGAGCCGGGTGGGCTCCACCTCGCTGGTGGCGGCGGTACCGACCACCAGCCCGCGGACCCGACGACCGGAGAACACGATCTGGACCCGCTGGCCGACCTCCACCTCGAGGTCGTCGGGCACGAGGTAGTCGAAGGGATGGTCGAGGTGGAAGGGCGCGACCTCGACGACGACCTGGGCGACGCGCGGGGACCCGGCCACCGCGCTCAGGCGCCGGCGGCGGCCTTGAGCGCCTCCGCGCGGTCCGTCCGCTCCCAGGTGAACCGGTCCCCCTCCCGCCCGAAGTGACCGTAGGCGGCGGTCTGCTGGTAGCCGGGGCGACGCAGGTCCAGCGCGTCGACGATGGCCGCCGGCCGCAGGTCGAACACCTCGCGCACGGCTGCGAGGATCCGGTCCGGGTCGACCTGGGCGGTCCCGAAGGTCTCCAGGCTCAGGCTGACCGGGTTCGCGACCCCGATCGCGTAGGCGACCTGCAGCTCCGCCTTGGCGGCCAGCCCGGCCGCGACGATGGTCTTGGCCACCCACCGGGTCGCGTAGGCCGCGGACCGGTCCACCTTCGACGGGTCCTTGCCGGAGAAGGCCCCGCCACCGTGGCGGGCCATGCCCCCGTAGGTGTCGACGATGATCTTGCGGCCGGTCAGGCCGGCGTCGGCGACGGGGCCACCCAGCTCGAACCGGCCGGTGGGGTTGACGAACACCTGCACCCCACTGGTGTCGATGTCCTCGGGCAGCAGGGGCCGGATCACGTGCTCCTCGACCTCGCGACGGAGGAATTCGAGGTCCATGGCCGCCCGGTGCTGGGTGGACAGCACCGCGGCGGTGATGGCCCGGGGCCGGCCCCCCTCGTAGGCCACGGTGATCTGGGTCTTGCCGTCGGGGCGCAGGTAGGGCAGCAGCCCGGACTTGCGCCCCTCGGTGAGCCGCTCGGCCGTCCGGTGGGCGAGGTGGATCGGCAACGGCATGAGCATGGGGGTCTCGTCGGTGGCGTAGCCGAACATCATCCCCTGGTCGCCGGCGCCCTGGAGGCCGTAGCGGTCCTCCTCGCTCGAGTCGTAGGCGTGGTCCACCCCCATCGCGATGTCCGGTGACTGCTCGTCGATCGCCACCGACACCCCGCAGGTGTTGCCGTCGAAGCCGACGTCGGCGGAGTCGTAGCCGATCGACAGCACCGTCTCGCGCACCACCCGGGGGATGTCGACGTAGCAGGAGGTGGTGATCTCCCCCACGACCATGACCTGACCGGTGGTGACCAGCGTCTCGCAGGCGACCCGGCCGTGGGGGTCGTCGCGCAGGATCGCGTCGAGGATCGCGTCAGAGATCTGGTCCGCCATCTTGTCCGGGGGACCCTCGGTCACGGACTCAGAGGTGAACAGGCTGCGTCCGGACACGGCGAGCTCCTCGGGGACATCGATGGGTCGGTCGGACCGGCGCAGAGACTAGCGAGCGTCGGTGACCGTCCCGACGGGGGCGGCGGCCGTCCCGGCGCCCCGGGCGGTGGGGGTCGCCGCCGAGGTGTCCGTACCGGCGGCCGCCCGCCACGCGACCACCCGGTCGAGCACCCGCTCCGCCACCGTTCGCTTGTCGGCCAGCGGTACCTCGAGCCGGCCGCCGGCCCGGTCGAGGATCACGACCCGGTTGGTGTCGACCTCGAACCCGGCGTCCTCCCCCGAGACGTCGTTGACCACCAGCAGGTCGGCCCTCTTGCGCTCCAGCTTGGCCCGGCCGCCCGCCTCGACCTGGTCGGTCTCGGCGGCGAACCCGACCAGCACGGGGGGATCGCCGGTCCGCGCGGCACCGAGCTCGGCGAGGATGTCGGGGTTGGGGGTGAGCTCGATCGTGGGGACGCCGCGCTCCTTCTTCAGCTTGGAGGTCGCCGGCGAACCGGGTCGGAAGTCGGCGACGGCGGCGGCCTTGATGACGACGTCGGCGGCGGCGAGGGGCTCGAACACCGCGGCGTGCATCTCGAGCGCGGTGGTGACGTCCTGCCGCGTCACCCCCTCGGGGGTCGCGAGCTCGGTCGGGCCGGCGACCAGGGTCCCCTCCGCCCCCCGGTCCCGGGCGGCGGCGGCGAGCGCGAAGCCCATGCGCCCACTGGAGCGGTTGCCGAGGTAGCGCACGGGGTCGACCGGCTCCCGGGTTCCGCCAGCGGTGATCAGCACGCGGGTACCGAGCAGGTCACCTGCGCGTGGCGCCTCGGTAGCGACGGGCTGGTGCGCGTCCACACCGGGATCCGCGGTGCCCGGACCCAGCGCCTCGCGCACGGCCGCCAGCACCACCTCCGGTGCGACCAACCGACCAGGGCCGCTGTCGCCACCCATCAGCAGGCCGTCGTCGGGACCGACGATGGTCGCGCCCCGGTCCCGCAGGATCGCCGCGTTGTGCCGGGTCGCCGGGTGCTCCCACATCTCGGTGTGCATGGCCGGAGCCAGGACCAGTGGGCAGGTGGCGGCCAGCAGGGTGGTGGTCAACAGGTCGTCGGCCAACCCGGTCGCCAACTTGGCGAGGGTGTGGGCGGTCGCGGGGTAGACCACGACCGCGTCGGCCCCACGGCCGAGCGCCACGTGGGTCTCGCCGGCGATGTCCTCCCAGACCTCCTGCCGCACGGCACGTCCGGTGAGGCCCTCGAAGGTGGCGGCGCCGACGAACCGGGCGCCCCCGCGGGTCAGGACGACGTCGACCTCAGCGCCGGCACGCTGCAGGAGGCGGACCAGGAGCGCCGCCTTGTAGGCCGCGATGCCACCGGAGACCCCGACCAGGACGCGCCTGCCCTCCAGCGGGTCAGCCGCCGGTGAGGGAGCGGCCGTGGGGTCGGCCATCCTCAGGCCGGCTCGTCGCCGCCAGCGTCCTCGACGACGGTCAGGGGACCATCGACCGGCGTGGTCTCCCGGGCGACCTCGACCTTCCCCTGCGCGATCTCCTCCAGCGCGATCGACAGCGGCTTGTTGGTGTCGGGGGTCAGCAGCGGCGGGACGAAGGCCCCCATGCCCTCACCGAGCTGCGCGAAGTACCCGTTGATCTCACGGGCGCGCTTGGCGGACAGGTGCACCAGGTGGAACCGGGACTCAACCTTGTCCATGAGGTCGTCGATGCGTGCGATGATGGTGCCTTCCGTGGGGGCCGCGCGGGCGACCCGCGGCCGCTGGAGCGCCGCTCGGGCGCGTGGTGTCGAACCCGCGACGTGGCGAGCCTGGGATGAGGGTAGCGCGCAGCTCTCATCGGGTGCCAGGAGCTAGGGTCGGGCCCGCAACGGCACCCGGTCCACGATCGTCCCCGAGGAGGTCGGCCCCATGGCACCCCCGGTGTCCGGCGCCGTCGAAGCCGGGTCCGTCGCCCTGCTCGACCGTGCGACCCACCTCCTCCTCGCCGTGACCGGTGGCGACGATGGCTCGTGGCTGCCCGGGCTGATGGTGGGCCTCTTCGGCGTGGCGATGGCCATCGCCTGGACCCTCCAGCGGCACCAGCGCCGGGAGCTGCGCGACGCCCTCAACCGCTTCGTCGAGCGGCACGATGGCTGGCACCTCCAGGCCTGGCCCTGCGGGGTCCACGCCAACCAGCTGGTCAGCCGGTTCGAGGCCACCCCGCGTGGCGACCGCCGCTACGGCGTCGAGTCGGCGGTCGGCGGCCCTGCAGAGGTGGAGATCTCCGGCACCACCGTGCGTTGCCAGGTGGCCTGCTTCGTGTGGTTCCACGAGCGTCGCCGTACCCAGCGGTCCCGGGGGCGGCACGCCCGCCGAACCTACGACCGACGCACCGAGTTGGTGGCGATGTGCCAGCTCCCGGTGCACACCCACCGCGCGGTGTCGATCCTGCCGGAGTCGGCGCTCGGTCGCGTGGGGCTGACCCGCAGCGGCCAGCAGCTGGAGTCGGAGTCCTTCAACCGCCGGTTCCGCGTCGAGGGCCGTGATCGCGCACTGGTCGTCACCCTGCTCGATGCGGGCCTGCAGGAGCTGCTGGCCGCGGAGTACGGTGCTCGCGGTATCGAGCTCAGCGACGACCTGCTGGTCCTGTCGGGCGAGCCGACCCACCGGGACCGCAGCCTGGCGGGTGTCGCCCAGACCTACCCCGCGATCCTCCAGGATCTGACCCGCCTGGTCCGGAACATCCCCCCTCCCTTCTGGCGGGCACTCGGGTTCCAGCGCCCCGCACCCGACCCCGCAGCCGACCCCGCAACGCCACCGCCACCCCGCCCCGCACCGCCACCGCCACCCCGCCCCGAGGACCGCTGACGTGGAGTACCTGCTCGCGATCGTGCTCCCCGTCCTGCTGGGGCTGGTCGGCGTCGTCCTGTCCTACAACCGCTTCGTGGCCCAGCTCGCCTCGATCGACGCCACCTGGGCCAACATCGAGGGCGAACTGCAGCGCCGTCACGACCTGGTCCCCAACCTCGTCGAGACGGTCCAGGGCTACGCGCGGCACGAGCAGCGGGTTCTGGAGCAGGTCACCGAGGCGCGGGCCCAGGCCATCGCCGCCGTGCCGAGCACCGTGCCGATCGAGCAGCAGGCCCGGGCCGAGGACGCCCTGACCCAGGGGCTCACCAGCCTGCTGGCCGTCCCCGAGTCCTACCCGGAGCTCAAGAGCGACGCGGTGTTCCGGGACCTGCAACGCCAGCTGGTGGAGACCGAGGACCGGATCGCCGCGGCACGGCGGCTGTACAACCTCGAGGTGGCGTCCTACGAGCGGCGGCGGCGGTCCGTGCCGTCGAACGTCGTGGCCGGCGTGATCGGCTTCGAGGCCCGCCGCATGTTCGAGATCCGCGACCCGGCGGCCGAGCACAGCCCCCACGTGCCCCGCTGAGCCCGCCTCAGGCCAAGCCCGACGGGTGGTCGCCAGTTCGGTCGCTGGCCGCCTGGGCCGATGCGCGGGCCCGTTCGATGGCGGCGAGCACCTCCTCGACGCAGTGGTCGAGGTCGTCGTTGACCACCTCGACGTCGAAGCGGTGAGCAGCCGACAGCTCCTCACGGGCCCGCGCCAGCCGCCGCTGGAGCGCCGCCTCGGGCTCGGTGCCGCGGGCCCGCAGTCGGCGCTCGAGCTCCTCGAAGCTCGGCGGGACGAGCAACACCAGCAACGCGGCAGGGTCGTGCTCCTTGACCTGCAGGGCCCCCTGGAGCTCGATGTCGAGCACGACGATGCGGCCCGCGGCGACGGCCTCCTCGACCGGAGCCCGCGGGGTGCCGTACCGCTCACCGTCGTACTCGGCCCACTCGAGCAGCTGGTCCTGGTCGACCAGCTCCTGGAACCTCTCCGGGCTGATGAAGTGGTAATCCACGCCATCGACCTCACCGGGGCGGGGTGCACGGGTCGTGACCGAGACCGACAGCACCGACTCCGGCAGCCACGCGCGCGCTCGCCCGTGCACCGTGCCCTTGCCGACGCCGGAGGGACCGGCGATCACCGCCAGCAGACCGCGAGAAGCGGTCACGACCGTTCCGCGAAGGTCTCGAGCAGGGCGCTGCGCTGCCGCGCGCCCAGCCCGCGGATCCGGCGCGAGGATGCGATGCCGAGATCGGCCATCAGCCGCTCCGCCTTCACCGGACCGTAGGCGGGCATCGACGCCAGCGCGTCGCAGACCCGGAGCTTGGCCAGAGGTTCCGAGGTCGCGGCCTCGGTCAGCAGCTCCTCGAGGCTGAGCCCGCCGGCCTTCAGCCGCTGTTTGGCGTCCGCGCGGATGCGTCGGGCAGCGGCCGCCTTCTCGAGCGCAGCCTGCCGCTGAGCCGGGTCGAGCGCGGGCAGGGCCATCATCGCTCCGAACGTCGTCGTGAACGGACGCGACGGGGCGAGAGCCGCCCCGTCCGCGTCAGCCGAAGAGCCTAGTGGGCGCACACCCCGGCCACGGGTAGCGTCGGGGACGACCCTTGCGACGCCTGCGATGGAGCCACCGATGTCCTCCACCGTCCCGATCGTGCTCGGCGTCGACCTCGACGGGGTGTGTGCCGACTACGAGGGCGCCTTCCGGAGCTCGGTCGCACGACAGCTCGACCGGGCGCCTGAGACGATGCCGCCCCAGACGATCATGGACGCCTACTCCCAGTGGGGTCTCACCCTGGCGGAGTTCGAGGAGGCACACCGGCGCGCGGTCCTCGAGGACCGCATCTTCCGGCACATGTCGCCGCTGCCCGGCGTGTCCGATGCCCTGTGGGAGCTGTCGGACCTCGGGGTCTGGATCCGGATCATCACCCACCGGCTCATCTTCAACTGGGCCCACGAGACCTCCGCTGCCGACACCGCAGCGTGGCTGGATGCCCACCAGATCCCCTACCGCGACCTGTGCTTCATCGGTGACAAGCCCAACGTCGGGGCGGACCTCTACGTGGACGACTCCCCCACCAACATCGTCTCGCTGCGGGAGGCGGGCCGGACCGCCATCGTGTTCGACCAGCCCTACAACCGTGACCTGCCAGGGCCCCGTGCCACCACCTGGGACGAGGTGGTCCGGTTGGTGTCGGAGGAGATCGACGCGCGGCAACGCCAGCTGCCGCTGCCCCTGAGCGGGCTCATCACGGCCGAGCGGGCGCCAGGGGACGCGGCCGCCGACGACGACGGACACCTGGCGGTCGGAGGGTGACGGTGCAGCAGATGAGCCAACCCGAGCGCACGGCGGCCTTCGTGCGGTTCATGGTCGACTGCCAGGTCCTGCGGTTCGGGGACTTCGTCGGCAAGTCGGGCCGACGGATGCCCTACTTCGTCGACGCTGGCCGCTACCGGAGCGGGCCGCAGCTCGCGTCGTTGGGGTCGTTCTACGCGGCCGCGATCGAGGACCGGTTCGAGGACGGGTTCGACGTGCTCTTCGGACCCGCCTACAAGGGCATCCCGCTGGCGGTGGCCACCGGCATCGCCCTGGCAGGCGAGCACGATCGCGAGGTCGGCGTCTGCTTCGACCGCAAGGAGACCAAGGACCACGGTGAGGGCGGGCTCCTCATCGGCCACCAGCCCCGCGATGGTGACCGTGTCCTGATCGTGGAGGACGTGACGACGGCGGGGACCTCGGTTCGAGAGAGCGTCCCGCTACTCAGGGCACAGGCCGAGGTCGAGGTGGTCGGTCTCGTGGTGGGGGTCGACCGGCGGGAGCGTGGCACCGGCGAGCGTTCCGCGTTGGAGGAGCTCGCGGAGGAGTTCGGGCTCGCGACGCTGTCGCTGGCGACCATCGACGACATCGTGGAACTGTTGAGCGGGGTCGAGATCGACGGGACGTCGGTACTCGGCCCAGCGGACCTCGAGCGCATCGCTGCCTACCGAGAGCAGCACGGACCGCGGTGACCGACGAACCGGCGACGATCCCCCTCGCTCGGCCGCGGTCGGCCGGCACACCTCGACACAGGAGCTGCCGGCCGCGCACGACGGCACCGCAGCACGACGTCACGGCCTCGTCAGCGTGACGTCGTGCTGCGGTGGGGGTCAGCAGGGTCGGTGGCTCAGAAGGGCAGCTCAGGTGGTCCGGGTGGGTCCGGCGAACCATCCGCGGCAGGCTCCGACGCCCCGTCATCGGGACCCGGGTCAGCGCTGTCGCCGGTTCCACCCGGGGGTGCACGCCCCGCCAGCGGCGGGTCCGAGGTTGCGAGCCGCCGGCCGCGACGGACGGTGACGACCCCGTCCTCGGTCATCGTGAGCCGCCAGCGTCCCTCGGTCACAGCGACGTGGTGACGGCGACACAGGGCGACGAGGTTGTCGACCACGGTGCAGCCGTCGGACGCGCGGGGCACCACGTGGTGGAGATCGGTCCAGGCGACCGGGACGCTGCACCCTGGGAACCGACAGCCCTGATCGCGGGCCTGCACGGCGGCGCGGACGCTCGCGGGGATCACCGGGGTCGGCGACGCCACTCCGAGGACCGTGCCGCCATCGGTGAGCAGGAAGCGCAGGTCCGCGTCGCCGGCGATCCGGCGGACCGCCTCAGGGGTCAGTCGCGGCGCGGTGCCGACCGTCGCCCACAGCAGCCGGGCGTCGCGGGCCAGCTCGTCGTGCCCGGTCAAGGTCGCGATGTCGGCGACGACCTCGACCCGGGGCCTGGGGCGACGACCGCCCACGCCGTCACCACCGAGGAACGCCTCAGCGAGGCGGACGAGACCGTCCGCGCGCTGCCGGCCACGTCCGGTGGGTGGTGGGGCGGCGGGCCCGGCTTCTCCTGCGGCGACGTCGTCACCGGGCGCCGTGGCATCGGCCTCACCGACCGCCTCGGCGGTCACGTCACGATGGCCGGCTGAGGGCGGGGGCATGGCTGCCTCCAGGCCGGCGAGGAGGGTGGCGCCGGCCTCAGGATCCAGCTCGAAGTACCCGGTCAGCGCACCGTCGAGGGCCGGTTGCACGTGCAGGAAGCGGTGCTCGATCTGGCGCACGGTGCGTTGCCGGGCGAGATCGGGACGGGAACGGTCGATCAGGGCGCGCGCGTCGTCGACGACACGATCCGGATCGGTCCGGCGCAGGAGCTGGTGGTCGGCGAAGGACGCATCGAGGCGCGCACGGCCCTGTGCATCCAGGACGCGCGCCTCGGCACAGATCGCCCGGACCTCAGCCCAGCCGACCGCACCGTCGCCGAAGGCTGCCCGCAGGTTCGGCAGCGTCCGCAACGCTGCGCCCACCGAGAGGAGGGTGCGGCGATCGCCGAAGGTCAAGCGGCTCTGGAACGCGAGCAGCCCCTCGAGCGGCAGACCGGTGCGACGTGGTGCCGCGTCGGCCAGCTCGAGGCGGCCGGCCAGGTCCACCGCGGCGGCGTGGCCGAGATCGAGCGCCGGCAGGAGCTCGAGCAGGGCGCCGAGCTCCCCAGGGTGCTCCTGATGATCGAGGGCCAGGTCCCGCACCAGCCGCAGTGCTGCGGCAGCGCTGCGGACGGCCGCGCGGAGGTCGGACGGCGCCTGCAGGCCAGCCGCGACCTCATCCGGTACCCGACCGCTGTCCGGGTCGCGCTCGGGTGCCGGCTCCGGATCCGCTGCGTAGCTGCCGCTGTCCTCACCTGCGAGGACGCGCAGGGCCGGGCGAGCGTGCGGCCGACGGCGACCCGACCACCCGACCACGCCCCCATCCTCCGCGCCACCGATGATCGCACGCAGGCGGACCTCGACGTCGCTGTCGACGTCGGCCTCAAGGGCCTCAAGGGCCTCAAGGGCCTCAAGGGCCTCAAGGGCCTCAAGGGCCTCAAGGGCCTCAAGGGCGGGAGCGGTGAGGGGGATCATGGAGTCGAACATACGTTCGATTCCCGCCGATGTCAAGGGATGGTGGCACCTCGGTGGGATCGGCCCGGTGGGCGCACCACCGGTACGCAGAGCGCCCACGACGCCCACCCGCCACCTCGATCCCACACGACCGTCCCGAGTCGCGGCGGCAGCCGACGCCACCTCCCGCCCCCGGCGCTGCGCAGCGCCGGCGATGGGGCCTCAGCGACTGCCGACCAGCTCCGCGTCGGCACGTCGACGCCGCCAGGCGGGCTCGTCCCGCTCGTCGGCGTAGGTCCGCTCGCCCACCTCGCCGTCGACGGCCTCGGGCCCGAACGCCGACTTGAGCTCACCGAACAGTCCCGGTCGACGCTCCACCCGGTGGTCGTCGCCCAGCTGGTAGAGACGTCGGCTGCCGTCGGGGGCGACGACCTGCAGGTGGACCGGGACGACGCCAGCGTGGCTGCCGAGCACCTCCTTGAGCCGCCGGACCGCATCGGCGGTGCACTGCTCGGCGGCGAAGGAGACGACGATCGGGGCGCCGAGTGCCTCGGACAGGTCCGGCACGGCGACCTTGTTCGCCGTCATCTTCACGGCCTCGTCGCGCACCTCGAGGCGGCCGGTCACCACCAGCACGGCATCCTCGGTGAGCACCTCGTGGGCGGCGCGGTAGGTCCCTGGCCAGAACACGACCTCGACCTGCCCCGTCAGGTCCTCGACGGTGGCCACCAGGTAGGTGTCGCCCTTGCGGGTGAACTTCTTCGTCAACCCGGTCAGCACGCCGGCGATGACCACCGATGCGCCGTCCTCACGCTCCCGGAGACTGGCGCAGGTCGCGTCGGTGTAGCTCTCGAGCACCTTCTCCGTCCCGAACAGCGGGTGGTCCGAGACGTAGAGACCGAGCATCTCGCGTTCGAACCGCAGCAGCTGGGCCTTGTCGTACTCCCCGTCAGGGATCTCGGGCGCGACCTCCAGACCGAGCTCCCCGGCGGCCTGCGGATCGCCGCCCAGCCCGTCGAAGAGGGAGAACTGCCCGGCGGCCTCGGCCCGCTTGCGCGTGAGGGCGGCGTCGACGATGGCCTC
>PWEU01000289.1 GCA_003554005.1 Nitriliruptoraceae bacterium | reverse complement strand
CGGCTCGCGGCCGCGGACGTCCCGCCCTCCGCCCGCCCCGTGCAACGCCAGTTCATCACCGCGGTCACCCTGTCCCGGGACGCCGTCGAGGTGCTGGGCCACGCCGCGACCGTGGACGACGAACTGCTCCGTCGTGACCTGACCACCGAGGTCGGGCGGCTCAGGAGCCGCTCCGAGCAGCTGATGGCCAGCGCCCGAGCCTCGATCAGCGACCTGGAGGGCACGCGGACCGACGTCGCCCCCCTGCCACCGCTGCGCAGCTTCACCGACGGCCGTCGGCGGTGACCCGGGCCGGCGCGGACCCGCGGTAGCGGGGTCCCGAGCGGCCGAGGCCGTAGGCTGGCCGCGGCATCGACCGCGTCCGCCCCCCGACCAGGACCGAGGCACCGTGGAGCAGCCCGAGGACCTCCAGGCCCACGTGGACCGCTTCGTGGCCCAGCTCGGGTTCCCCCTGGATCCCTTCCAGCAGCAGGCGATCGACGCGCTGGTCCGGGGTCGCTCGGTGCTGGTCGCCGCGCCGACCGGCGCCGGGAAGACCGTGGTCGGGGAGTTCGCCTGCCACGACGCCGTCACCCGGGGCGGTAAGGCCTTCTACACCCCTCCCATCAAGGCGCTGTCCAACCAGAAGTACCGGGACCTGCTCCTGCGCTACCGGCCCGACCAGGTCGGCCTGCTCACCGGCGACCGCTCGATCAACGGCGACGCCCCCGTGGTGGTGATGACCACCGAGGGGCTCCGCAACATGATCTACGAGGCGTCCCGCACCCTCAACGGGCTGCGGCACGTCGTGCTCGACGAGGTCCACTACCTCGCCGACCGCAGCCGTGGCGCGGTGTGGGAGGAGGTCATCGTCCAGCTCCCCGCCTCGGTCCAGATCGCGTCGCTGTCCGCCACGGTGTCCAACGCCGAGGAGTTCGGCGCCTGGCTGGACCAGGTCCGCTCGGCCGCCGGCCCCGGGCGCAGCGGCGAAGGGTGCGAACTGGTGCTCGAGGAGTCCCGCCCCGTCCCCCTGCGCCACCACTACTTCGTCAACGACCGCATCTACGACACCTTCCGCGCCGGCCGCAAGGGCGGCTCCAGCCGCGAGCACCGGGAGCGGGCCTCCCAGGCCCTGGCGGGGGTCCCCAACCCCGACGTGGTGATGCTCGAGCGTCGCTCCCGGCAACGCAACCGGGTGTCCAACCGGGGACGCCGCCAGGGTCCCGCCGTCCGGCTCAAGTGGCCGAGCCGGCCCCAGGTGGTCGAGGAGCTTGCCGCCCGGTCCTGGCTGCCCGCGATCCTGTTCGTGTTCTCCCGCAAGGGCTGCGAGGACGCGGCCGAACAGCTGCACCGCGCGGGGGTGCGCCTGACCACCGGACCGGAGCGCGAGGAGATCGCCGCGCTCATCGACACCCTGCTCGGTGGCCTGCCCGAGGGGGATCTCGAGGTGCTGGACTTCGCCGGGTTCCGCGCCCGCGCTCTCGACGGGATCGCGGCCCACCACGCCGGGATGGTCCCCGCCTTCAAGGAGTGCGTGGAGGTGCTGTTCCAGCGGGGGCTGCTCAAGGTCGTGGCCGCCACCGAGACCCTGGCGCTCGGCATCAACATGCCGGCCCGCACCGTGGTCCTCGAACGACTCGAGAAGTGGAACGGCGAGTCCCACGTCCTGCTGACCCCGGGGGAGTACACCCAGCTCACCGGCCGGGCCGGACGGCGCGGCATCGACCGGGTGGGACACGCCGTCGTCCTGCACCAACGCGACCTCGACTTCCGCACCGTCGCGGGCCTGGTCGGCACCCGCACCTACCCACTGCGCAGCTCCTTCGAACCGTCCTACAACATGGCGGTCAACCTGCTCCGGCGCCCCGACCTGGCGCAGGCCGAGGAGCTGCTCGGCGCCTCCTTCGCCCAGTTCGAGGCCGACCTGCGGGTCTCGGCCAAGAGCCAGCGCCTGGTGGAGCTGGACGAGGCCCTGGCGGGCTACGCCCGACACCTCGAGTGCGAGCACGGGGATTGGGCCGCCTACTGGGAGCTGCGCCGGGAGCTGTCGCGGCTGGAGAAGGCGGAGGCCCGCGCCCGCAAGGACGCGGTCGAGCAGGCCCTGAGGTCCGGCATCGCCGCCTTGGAGCCGGGCGACGTCCTCCACCTGCCCTGGGCGGGCCGCCGCGGGCTGGTCGCGGTGGTCGGGGTCCACCTGACCCGCAAGGGCCCCCCGATCGCCCAGGTGGTCACCGACGAACGTGCGCTGACCAAGGTCGGCCCCCGCGAGCTGGACCGGGTCCCGGAGCCGGTGGAGCGGATCCGCCTACCCGGTCGGGGCAACCCGCGCCAGCAGGACTACCGCAAGGACGTCGCCGGGCGGCTCCGCGCCCTCGACCCGCCCTGGACCGACGGCAACGGTGGGGGACCCGTCCCGGAGGCGCAGGACGCCGAGGTGGCCGACCGCGGACCGAGCGAGCAGGTCACCGAGCTGCGGGGCCAGCTCCGCGCCCACCCCTGCCACCGCTGCCCGGACCGCACCGACCACGAACGCTGGCAGCACCGGGCCGACGAGCTGATCGAGCAGGCCGACCGGCTGCGCGCCGAGGTCCGCCGCACCACCGGGTCGCTGGTACGGCACCTGCACCGCATCCTCACCGTGCTCACCGAGCTCGGCTACGTGGACGACACCCCCGCGCCCACCGGGCAGGGCCTGGTGCTGGCCGGCATCTACAGCGAGGTGGATCTGCTGGTGGCCGAGGCGCTGCGCCGGGGCGTGCTGGACGACCTCGAACCCGCCGAACTCGCCGGGCTCGCGGCGCTGTTCCTCTACGAACCCCGGGGTGGGGAGTCCACCAGCCGTGCGGTGCTGCCCACCTTCGCCCTCGAGGAGGCCACGGAGTCGTTGCTCGACCTGGCCGAGGAGCTGCGGTCCCGGGAACGTGCGGCGGGGCTCAGGTCCACCCTGAAGGAGCTCGACGCCGGGTTCGTGGCCCCCGCCTACCGCTGGGCCGCCGGGGCCGACCTGGATGCGGCGGTGGGCACCCTGGACATCACCGGGGGTGACTTCGTCCGCAACATCAAGCAGGTCGCGGACCTGGTCGGCCAGCTCCGCACGGTCGCCGGCACCGAGCTGTCCTCCCGGGCGGCGCAGTGCGTCGAGGACCTGCGACGCGGGATCGTGGAGGCGTGAACGTGTCCGAGGACCTCGGAGTGCCGCTGGTGATCGCCAACCCGTCGGCGGGGCGCGCCGACGGCTCGACGCTGGAGCGGCTGCTGTCGGGGCTCAGGGCCCACGGGCTGCGGCCCGACGTGTCGATGACCGCGGCCGGGGGGCATGCGACCACCCTGGCCCGTCGTGCGGTCGAGGAGGGCCGCCGCTACCTGATCGCGGTGGGCGGTGACGGGACGGTCCACGAGGTCGTCAACGGGATGGTCGACGCCGAGAGCGGGCGGGTGCGCGGGGACGACCCGGTCCTCGGGGTCGTCGGTGGCGGCAGCGGGGGCGACCTGGTCCGCACCTTCGGGCTCGACCGTCCTCCCGAGGTCCTCGCACGCCACCTCACCAGCAGCGACACGATCCGCATCGACCTCGGCCGGATCCACTGCACCGGCGCGGACGGCCGGCCGACGTTGCGGCTGTTCGCCAACGTGGCCGAGGCCGGCTACGGCGGGGCCGTGGCCCGGCTCGCCAACCGCCTCCCGCGACGCCTCGGCAGCGCCCGCTACGCCGCCGCCATCGTCGGCGCCGTGCCGGAGTTCCGACGGGTCGACACCTCCGTCGAGGTCGACGGCGGCACCCCCCGGGAGCCGGTGTGCAACGTGGTGGTGGCCAACGGACAGTTCTACGGGGGCGGGCTGAAGGTCGCGCCGCGGGCACTGCCCACCGACGGGAAGCTGAACGTCCAGTCCTGGGGCGGCCGCCCGATCGACGTGATCCGCGCCCAGCCCCAGCTGCGCACCGGCGCCCACCTCGCCCGTGCGGACGTCCGCGAGTGGTCCTCCACCTCGGTGTCGGTCTCCGGAGCGCGGCCGGTGGCCATCGAAGCCGACGGGGAGTACGTCGGCGTGACCCCGGCACACTTCGACGTGCTCCGGCAGGTGCTGCGGTTCAAGCTCTGACGCCGGCGGTTAGCATCCGGTGGCAGGAGGCCACGATGGACAACGCTCGGCTGCACGCCGCCGCAGGGGCGATCCGCGACGCCGGGCTCGACGCCCTGCTCGTCGGGCCCAGCGCGGACCTCAGGTACCTGGTCGGCTACGACGCCCACGCCATGGAGCGGCTCACGCTGCTCGTGCTGAGCGCCGACGGTGACGCCCACCTCGTCCTCCCCGAGCTCGAGGCCCCGGCTGCCCGCGCCAGCGGTGCCGCGGAGCTCGTGGAGCTGGTGGCTTGGACCGAGACCGAGGACCCGATCGCCGTGGTCCAGCGGCTCCTGACACGGTCCGGGGAACCGACCGCGGTCGCGGTGTCGGACCGGCTGTACAGCGTCTTCACCCTGCGGCTCCAGGCCGCGCTGCCCGGCACCGCGTTCCGTGCCTCGGGGCCGGTGCTCGGCCCGCTGCGCATCATCAAGTCACCCGCGGAACAGCAGGCCCTGCGGGCCGCGGGTGCCGCCATCGACGCCGTCCACGCCGCCGTGCCACCGCTGCTGCGCCCCGGTCGCACGGAGGCCGAGGTCGGCCGGGAGCTGTCGGAGCTGATCCTCGCCGAGCACGACGAGGTGGCCTTCGTCATCGTCGGCTCCGGCCCGAACGGTGCCTCACCCCACCACGCGGTCAGCGATCGCGTCCTCGCGCCCGGCGACGCCGTGGTGGTCGACATCGGCGGGGTCCGGGACGGCTACTGCTCGGACATGACCCGCAACTACGTCATCGGTGCGCCGCCCGAGCGCTACGCGGAGCTGCACGCCGTCCTCGCCTCGGCGCAGGAGGCCGCGGTGCGGGCGGTGGCCCCCGGGGCGATCCCGGCCGAGATCGACCGGGCCGCGCGGGACGTGATCGCCGACGCCGGCTACGGCGAGCGCTTCATCCACCGCACCGGCCACGGCATCGGGATCGAGGTCCACGAGGACCCCTACATCGTGGCGACCAACACCACACCGGTCGCCGCCGGGATGGCCTTCTCGATCGAGCCCGGCATCTACCTGCCGGGCCGGTTCGGGATGCGCATCGAGGACATCGTGCTGGTCACCGGGACCGGTGTCGAGCGGGTCAACCACCGGCCACGCGAGGTGCTGGTGGCAGGGTGACGGGACCCCCACGGCCCGGCCGGTGCACCGGTCGGCGAGGTGGGAGCGGAGGAACAGGGAGACGAGGATGAGCGACGAGCAGGGCACAGGTGGTCAGGGCAGGGTCGAGGTCCGCCGGGCGCGGATCGAGGAGATCCGGCCCCTGGCGATGGAGTACCGCGCCGAGCAGGACGCCGACCCCGAGGCCCTGCCGGATCCGCCGCTGCCCCAGGGCGGGATCTTCTGGCTGGCGACCGACGCCGGGGACGGGACGCCGCTCGGCTACGCCGCGGGGACGCTGCGGCCGGCGGGCTGCACGATCGGGCCGGTGTTCGCCCGGCCGGGCGCCCGCCGGCGGGGCGCGGGTGAGGCCATGACCAGGACCATCCAGGAGTGGGCGGAGGACACCCGGGTGCCGGTGGTCGAGATCTCCGTGGCAGCCGACAACGAGGTCGGTCGGGCCTTCCTGGAGTCGTTGGGCTACCAGCCCCGGCGCATCCTGATGTCCCTGACCCCGACCAGCGGCCGGCCGCCGGTGGCCGAGGGGTGAGCCTGCACGCCCTCAGCACCGAGGAGGCGGACCTGCTGGCGGTGGTCCGCGACCTCGGGCAGACCCGCATCGCCCCTCGGGCCGCCGACGACGAGGCCGCGGGGCGCTTCCCCCGGGAGGTCTTCGACGAGCTGGCCGCCCTGGGCCTGACCGGACTGCCCTTCCCGGCCGACGTGGGCGGGGGCGAGGGCTCGGTGCGCCTGTCGCTGCTGGTGTTGGAGGAGTTGGCCAGGGCCTCCCTGGCGGTGGGCATGGGGATGAGCGTCCACCCCCTCGCCACCTGGGCGATCACGACCTTCGCGACCCCGGAGCAACGGGCCAGGTTGGTGCCCGAGCTGGTCTCGGGGCGCGTGCTGGGCGCCTACGCCCTGTCGGAGCCCGCCGCGGGATCCGACGCCGCGGCCCTGGCGACCCGCGCCCGCCGCGACGGCGACACCTACCGGCTGACGGGCACCAAGGCCTGGGTGACCCACGGCGGGATCGCCGACCGGTACGTGGTGATGGCCAGGACCGGGGAGGAGGGCGCCGGCGGCATCAGCGCCTTCGTCGTCGACGCCGCCCAGCCCGGGCTGGAGGTCGCGACGCCGGAGCGCAAGATGGGCCTGGCCGCCTCGCCCACCGCACAGCTCCACCTCGACGACGCACCGGTACCGGCCGACCGCCTCCTCGGCGGCGCCGAGGGACGGGGCTTCGCCATCGCCATGGCCGCCCTGGACGGTGGCCGGCTCGGGATCGCGGCCTGCGCCGTCGGCCTGGCCCAGGCCGCCCTGGACCAGGCGTCGGCCTACGCCGTCGACCGGGAGCAGTTCGGGCGGCCGATCGCCGACTTCCAGGGGGTCGGCTTCCTGCTGGCGGACATGGCGACCCGGACCGAGGCGGCCCGGCAGCTGACCCTTGCCGCGGCGGAGCTCAGGGACAGGGCGGCACGCGACGGGTCGCGGGCGCCGACCGTGGACGGTCATCCCGAGGCCCGCGCCATCACCCGGGCCGCGGCGATGAGCAAGCTGACCGCCACCGACGCCGCCATGCAGACCACCTCCGACGCGGTGCAGGTCCTCGGTGGGGGCGGCTACACCCGGGACTTCCCCGTCGAGCGCTACCTGCGCGAGGCCAAGGTGCTGCAGATCCTCGAGGGGACCAACCAGATCCAGCGGCTGGTGATCGCCCGGCACCTGGCGGCCGACGACCGATGAGCCAGCACGGCCCCACGGGACCGGACCGGCGCAGCGTGACCGACCACGACCGCCGGCGCCTGAAGGTCACCGCCCGAGTCCTGCTGGCCGGTCCGGTCCTCGGGGTGCTGGCCGCGTTCGCCCTCGGGCTGCTCGGGGCTGGTGGCGTCGCCGGCCTGGCGGCGTTCCTGGGTCTCTTTGCCGCCGCCAGCGTGGCCGCGGCCCTCACCACGGCGGCGTTGGCCATCGTCGACGAGTACCGCCGCGTCCACGTCGCCCGACGACGTACCCTGACCGCCCTCGCGCTCTTCGCCGGTGGCTTCGTCCTGCTGGTGCTGAGCATGGGGGTGGCGGCTACCGTCTGAGGGGCGGGCGGGATGGTGGAGCGGGGGCGCTCGACCTGCTATCACACGGGACGCGACACGACGTCCGGAGCAGCGACGGTGACGGCACACAGCACGACGGTCGGTCCGGCACGTGGTGCCGCGCCGAGCACACCGGAGGTCGCCATCCCCGGGGCGCCCTCGCTGGGTGTGGACGCGGGACCGCCGGCGGGGCTGAGCACCGCGGAGCGGCCCGTGGGCCCGCGCGCAGCGGCGGCGCCCACCCGTGGCACGCTGCTGACGGCCGACCGCATCATCACCCTGGGCCGCGGCAGGACCCTGGCCCGGGCGTTGGTGATCCGGGGGAGCCGCGTGGTGTGGGTCGGGGACGACGAGGCCAACGCGCCCCCCTACCGGTCCCGGCTCGACCTCGACGGCTGCGTGATCGGGCCGGCCTTCGTTGACGCCCATGCCCACCTGACCATGTCGGGACTGAGCCTGCGCGGCCTGGACCTGTCCGATGTCAGCTCGGGCGAGGAGCTGCTGCGGGCGGTGGCCACCTACGCCGGACAGCACACCGGTCGGGTGATCTGGGGCCACGGGCTGGACCCCCACCGCTTCCCCGATCCGCTCCCGGACCCCGACGCCCTGTCGCGGGCCGCGCCCGGACAGGCCGTCTACCTGTCCCGTGTCGATGGCCACGCGGGCCTGATCGATCGGACCACCCTGGCCGCCGCACCTCTGGCCCGGGCCGAAGGCATCGAGCTCTCCGACGCGGGCCCGACCGGGGTGATCCGTCGCGAGGCCAACCACGTCGTCCGGCGCTGGTCCGTCGGCGCCATGAGCGAGGTGGAGCTGGCCGAGGCTCGCCGCACCGCGACCCGACAGGCCGCCTCCCTCGGGATCGCCTCCGTCCACGAGATGGGTGGTCCCGACATCATGGGCTTGGCCGACTTCGACGCCTGGGTGGCCGGCGAGTGGCCCGTCGAGGTGGTGCCCTACTGGAGCTCGCTCGAGGTCGACGTGCCGCTGGAACGTGAGCTGCGGCACGTCGGCGGGGACCTGCTGCTGGACGGGTCACTGGGGGCGCACACGGCCGCGCTGCTCGCGCCCTACGCGGACGCGCCGGCGGTCAGCGGGCACCTCGAGTACGACGACGAGACCCTGACCCGCTGGTTGCTGGACGCGACCCGGGCGGGCCTGCAGACCGGGGTCCACGCCGTCGGGGACGCCGCCCTGAGCCAGCTCGTGCGCTGCTGGCGTGCGGTGGCCGAGCACCTCGCCGCCCACGGTCACGAGGACGCGATCCCGCGCGGGCGGCACCGGATCGAGCACGCCGAGGTCGTCACCCCGTCCCTGCTGGACGACATCGCCGACCTGGGGCTGCTGATCTCGGCCCAGCCCGGGACCGAGGCCCGGTGGGGCGGTCCCGGTGGCATGTACCAGGCCCGCCTCGGCGCCGAACGGGCCGCGTGGACCAACCCGTTCCGTGCGCTTGCCGACCGCGGGATCTCGATCGCCTTCGGCTCCGATGCGACCGTGTTCCCCATGGACCCCTGGGGCATCATCCACGCGGCGGAGCATCACCCCGAGCCGCGCCACTCGGTCGGTCGGATGGAAGCGGTGTCGATGTCCACCCTGGGAGGCCGGACGGCGGCCCGACAGGACCGGTTCGCCGGGATCGTCCGTGCCGGTATGCGCGCCGATCTGGCCGTGTTCGAGGGTGACCCCTACGCCGCCGACGACCCCCGTGGTGCTCGCTGCGCGCTGACCGTGGTGCAGGGCCGGGTGTCCCACGGCGACGCCCCGCTTCCCCCGGCTCCGGGCACCTGAGCGCGGGCTCCTGAGCCCGCCACGAGCGGACCCGGCCATCGGTGGTCGGATGCGGTTGCATCGAGGCATCCACCTCTGGTACGAACCGCGCTCGCGCCGGTGTCGACCGGCGGATCGGCGATCAGGAGCTCCTCCGTGAGCGCACGCCCAGCCCAGGCCGACGAGGCCCAGCCGGAACCCCTCGACGACGAGGTGGAGGACGACCCCTTCCTCGAGGACGAGGATCCTGCCCTCGACGAGGCCGACCTCGCTGAGGACGAGGACGTCGAAGACGACGACGTCGAGGACGACGGGGACGGCGACCTCGAGCAGCAGCTGGCGGCCGAGGACGCCGGGGACGAGGACGAGGAGGCCCCCGGGGTCACCGTCGTCCCGCCCGACGCCGAGTTCGACGACGACGCGCCGGTCGCCCCGGTCGAGGACGACGACGACGGCGACGACGAGATCGAGGGCCTGCGCGACGGCGAGTTCGTGTGCCGGGGCTGTTTCATGGCCAAGCGTGAGACCCAGCTCGCCGACCCCGACCGCCTGCTCTGCCGCGACTGCGCGTGAACCCGGCGCGCGCCGCGCTGCCACCCGCGCTCGCGGCCGCGTCCGGCCTCGCGCTGCTGGCGGCCCACCCGCCGGTGGGCTGGTGGGCGTTGAGCTTCGTGGCCCCGGCACTGCTGCTGGCCGCGCTGTGGGTCGAGTCGGAGCTGGCGGCGGCCCAGGCACGCCGGCCGCGGACCTTCCGCCTCGGCCTGCTCGCGGGGCTGAGCCCCTACGGGCCGCTGCTGAGCTGGCTGCTCCTGCCCGCCGGTGTCGTCGGATGGGGCCTGCTGGTCGCCGTCCAGGCGGTGTGGATGGGCGCGTTGGCGGCGCTGCTGACCCCGGCCCTGCAGTGGCGGACCCTGCCACTGGTCGCCGCGGTGGTGTGGACCGGGATCGACGCCTGGCGTGCCATCTGGCCGCTGAACGGGTTCGAGTGGGGGGCCATCGCCTACGCGCACGTCGACGGCTCCTGGCTCCTGCCGACGGCGCGGATCCTGGGTGGCCGGGGGATCACCTTCCTGGTGGTGCTGATCAGCGCAGCAGCGGCGGTCGCCATCGCCATGGCCACCTCGGCGTTCCGGGCCCGTCAGGAGGGGGACCTGGAGCGCGACCTCGACCGGCGCACCCGGATCCCGCTGGCCTTCCTGGTCGGTGGGCTCCTGGCATCGGTGCTGCTGACCGTGGAGCCGCCGGCGACCGACGGCAGCCTCGAGGTGCTCGCGGTGCAGGGCAACGACATCCGCCACTGGGAGCTCGAGGAGCCCGTCCCCGACGCACCCCTGCGTATCACCACCGCGCTCAGGAACGAGACGCTGGCCGCGATCGATCGTGACGGGGTACCGGATCTGACGGTGTGGCCCGAGTCCAGCGTCGACCGCGACCCCTTCACCCCCCGCGGTGAGGTCCTCGGCGAGCTGGCCGGTGACGCCGCAGCCGCCAGCGGCCGCCTGCTCACCGGCGCGAGCCTGGATGGTCCCGATCCGGCCACCGAGCGACTGATCGCGGCGCTGCTGCTGGAGGACGGGTTCCACGAGATCGACCGCTACGTCAAACGACGGCTCGTCCCCTTCGGCGAGTTCATCCCGCTGCGCCCCCTGCTGGAGTGGTTCCCGCCCCTGGAGCAGATCCCGCGGGACGCCCGACCCGCCACCGAGCCCCAGTCGATGGAGGTCGTCGACGGCATCACGGCGGCGGTGATCATCTGCTTCGAGACGGTGTTCACCGACGTCGTCCGGTCGAACGTCCTGGCGGGGGACGAGCCCGCCCGGATCGTGTTCTCCCTGACCAACGATGCGAGCTTCGGCGACTCGGCCGAGCCCGCCCAGCACATCGCTCAGACCCAGCTGCGGGCGGTGGAGACCGGTCGCTGGTTCGTCCACGCGGCCCTGAGCGGATCCTCGGCCTTCGTGAGCCCGGACGGGCAGCTGGAGCAGGCCACGGAGCTGTTCACGATCGACTCGATCCGCGCGGAGCTCCCGCTGGTCAGTGGCGTCACGCCCTACCTGGTCGTCGGCGACGTGCTGGGGTGGCTGACCCGGCTCGGGGTGGCGCTGGCGGCGGCGCTGCTCGTGCGCAGGTTCGTGGAGCGTCGTCGCAGCGTCGTGGGCGACGGGTAGCCTGCCCGCGACCGTGCGCTCGCGCGGTCGTTGCCCCCGTCGTCCAGCGGCCTAGGATCCCACCCTTTCAAGGTGGTGACGCCGGTTCGAATCCGGTCGGGGGTACCACGCGGGTTGCGTGCACCGACCTCGAGGAGCGTTCGTGGCCAGCAAGATCGAGATCCAGGTCCCAGTGGAGCGCCAGAAGGCGGCCCAGGCGGCCG
>PWEU01000368.1 GCA_003554005.1 Nitriliruptoraceae bacterium | reverse complement strand
GGGGTCTCCCGGCATGAGTGTGGGTGGGCCGGGGTGCTGATCGGGGTGTGAGGGGGGCCTGCGGGGCGGCAGGCGGCGGTTGAGGGTGCTCGGTGTGACGCGCACGGGCTGGAAGTCTTCGGCTGGTCAGCCTTCACACCGACAACCGGAGCCCGTGCCCGTGCGCGTCACGACTGCATTCAACCGTCTTCTGAAGCTCGATGGGGTCAACGTCACCGCCGTGCAGATCGGCGACGACGCGGTGACCGTCGAGGTCCGGCTGCGACGCCGCAAGCTGTGCTGCCCGGTCTGCGGGTACGCCACCCGTTCCCGCTACGACACCCGGACGGTGGCCTCGTCGTGGCGGCACCTGCGGCTGGGGTCGCATCGGCGGGGGTCGTGCTCGCCCTGGCCGGCAGCCTGGCCGCTCCGTTCGTCCAGGCCACCGTCGGCGCTGACGGCGCGGAGCTGGGCGATTACTGGTTCGCCGGTGGCGCCGCCATGTCCCCGGCGGTGGAGACCTGGTTCGGTCTCGACGCCGTCGGCCGCGCACTCGGCCTGATGCTCCTCGGCGTCGTGCTCTACCGGCTCGGCATCGTGCAGGGCGACCGGGACGACGCCTACTACCGCCGGCTCGCCGGGTGGGGTCTGGCGGTGGGGACGGCAATCACCGTGGTCGGGATCGTCATCCGCAGCATGAGCGACTGGTCGCCGGATGTCGCACTGGTTGGACACATCCCCACCGGAGTGGGCACCATCCCCATGGCGCTCGGCTACCTGGCCCTGATCGTCCTCTTCGACCGCAGCGGCAACCGCCACCTCGAACGCTTGCGCAACACCAGCCGCATGGCGCTGACCAACTACCTCGCCCAGACCACCCTCGGCCTCAGCATGCTCGGGTGGCTGCTCGCCGACGTCGACCTGACCCGCACCATGATCACCGTCTGGATCCTCGGTGTGTGGGCGCTCCAGCTGTGGTGGTCCAGCGCGTGGCTGCAGCGCTACCGCTACGGCCCCTTCGAGTGGGCCTGGCGCAGCGCCACCTACCGCTCCCGACCGCCACTGCGAAGGCCACGCACCGCCAGCACCTGAGTGCCGTCCCGCGTGGCACGCACGCTCGTTCGGAGACGACCGTTGACACCTCGCATCCGACCAGATGGCGGATCCCGATCGCCCAGGTTCGAGCAGCGCGTTGACCGCTGTCCGCGAGTCCGACATCGTCCGGGCTTCGTCGACGGTCCGTAGCTGGTCGGTACGGTGTCGATCGTGGCTACCCCGCTCGAAGGGTTGGAGAGGATCCGCGCCGCAGCGGCGTCGGGTGAGCTCGACCGCGTCTGCGAACGGCTCGGTGTCGGCATGCTGGTCGTGTTCGGCAGTGCCGTCGACCCCGACCGGGTACGTGCGCCGGGCGACCTCGACATCGCGATCAGTCTCCGGGCCGGGGCGGCCGGCGACCTCGTGGACGTCGTCAACGCGCTGATCGACCTCACGGGTACCTCGGACATCGACGTGCTGGAACTCGGTAGCGCCGGGGTGGTCGCGCAGGCCCGGGCGCTCGGCCCACCATCCGAGCCGCTGTACGAGGCGACCGCTGGTGATGTGGCACGGGCGCAGATGGCGGCGCTGACCTACGCGATGGAGACCGCACCGTTGCGTCGGCGTGACCTCGAACTGCTGGCGGACCGATGACACCGCGACGCCTCGATGTGGATGTCGCGCGCAACAAGCTTGCGGCGATCGAGGACACCTGTGACGTGCTCGCGTCGCTGGGTGGCATCGACGCCGACCGGCTGCGCGATGACCCGGTCGTCGCCGCTGCGGTCGAGCGACTCATCGGGCGCCTGGTCGACCTCGCCGTCGACGTCAACAGCCACCTCGCCGTGGCCCTGCTCGGCCGGGCTCCGAGCGAGTACCGCGAGTCTTTCGACCTCATGGCTCAGGCAGGCGTCATCGAGTTGGCCATGGCAGTCCGGCTCAAGCCGTCGGTTGGTATGCGCAACGTCATCGTGCATGAGTACGTGCGGCTCGACCTGGCTCGTGTGGCTGCGGTGGTGCCCGAAGCCATCGATGCCTACCGCGCCTACGTGACAGCTGTCGCGCGGTTCCTGGTGGACCGCTGACCCGTCGTTCGCTCGCGTGTGTCGGCGGCGTCCAGTTGGGCAGTGACCAGGAGAACGCCAGCACGTTCAGCACGGCGGCGGTCGCCCAGAACGGGCCGAACACGATCCCCACGTTGCGTCCGTGCCGCGTGACCCTGGGGTGGTCGCCCAGGAAGCGGACGCCGGCATGGTTGAGGCTCACGAGCATCGGACTTCGGGCAGCGCGCCTGTGGGCAACTTGCACCCGAAACGCGAAACGGGCTCCCAGAGGGGTCTAGGAGCCCGAATTCGATGGTGGTCAGGGGCGGGGTCGAACCGCCGACACCACGATTTTCAGGTGCGAGGTATGACGCGAACTGGGCGAACTGCGGCGAACTGAGCGAACTGACGGTCGCTGAGGCAATGGTCGGTTGGACGGATTTGG
>PWEU01000317.1 GCA_003554005.1 Nitriliruptoraceae bacterium | reverse complement strand
GCGCCGGTTCGCCGGGCTGCACGATCTCCCGGGCGACGCCGTCGATGTCCACCACCGCCGTCCCGTGTGCCGCGAAGCGCTGGGCCGCGGTCGACTTGCCAGAACCGATGCCACCGGTCAGGCCGACGAGGTACATCCCTGCTCCTTGGCGCCCGGCGGATGACCGCCGACCGCTCCTCTCGATAGACCGCGCGGTGCCGGTGAACAGGACGTGCCCCGGTGTCGCCACCGGGGCACGCGCCCGTTGTCCTGGCCGATTCAGGCCTGTTGCTCGTCCTCCTCGGCGGGAGACTCATCCTCGCTGGCCACCGGCGCCTCGTCGGTGACCGGTGCGGCCTCCTCGGCTGCGGGCGCCTCCTCGGCGACCGGTGCGGCCTCCTCGGTGACCGGTGCGGCCTCCTCGGTGACCGGTGCGGCCTCCTCGGCGACCGGCGCCTCCTCGGCGACCGGCGCCTCGGCCGGGATCTCGGCCTCCGCCAGCGCGATCTCCTCCGGCGTCATGCTCGCCTCTTCACGACCGAAGCCGGCCTGTGCGAACGCCGCCGCAAGCGTGCCGCCACCAACACCGGAGTCGTCACCCGAGGAGTAGGCGGTCTCGACCGCCGGACCCTCGTCGTAGGGTGCATCCTCGACGCTGGCCGTCGGCGCCTGCGCCTGCTTCAGCGACAGGGAGATCCGCCGGCGCACGGTGTCGATGTCGATGACCTTGACCTCGATCTTGTCACCGACGTTGACGACCGCCTCCGGCACCTCGACGTGGCGCTCGGCCAGCTCGGAGATGTGGACCAGGCCCTCGATGCCATCGGCGACCTTGACGAAGGCACCGAAGGGCACCAGTTTGGTGACCTCGCCGTCGACCAGCTCGCCGACCGCGTGCTCGCGGGCGAACTTCTGCCACGGGTCCTCCTGGGTGGCCTTCAGCGACAGCGAGACGCGCTCGCGGTCGAGGTCCACGTCCAGGACCTCCACCTCGACCTCGTCGCCGACCTCGACGACCTCGGACGGGTGGTCGATGTGCTTCCAGGACAGCTCGGACACGTGCACCAGGCCGTCGACACCGCCGAGGTCCACGAAGGCACCGAAGTTGACGATGGAGGACACGACGCCCGCCCGGATCTCCCCCTTCTGCAGGGAGGTCAGGAAGTCGTTGCGGAACTCCGACTGGGTCTCCTCCAGGAACTTCCGGCGGGACAGGACCACGTTGTTGCGGTTCTTGTCCAGCTCGATGATCTTGCACTCGAGCGTCTCGCCGACGTAGGGCTGCAGGTCGCGGACGCGCCGCATCTCCCCCAGGGAGGCCGGCAGGAAGCCACGCAGGCCGATGTCCAGGATCAGGCCACCCTTGACCACCTCGATGACCGAGCCCTGCACCGTCTTGTCGCTGGCGTAGATCTGCTCGATCGTGCCCCAGGCACGCTCGTACTGGGCGCGCTTCTTCGACAGGACGAGACGACCTTCCTCGTCCTCCTTCTTCATGACCAGGGCTTCGATCACGTCGCCCACGGCCACGATCTCGTTGGGGTCGACGTCGAGCTTGATCGACAGCTCACGAGAGGGGATCACGCCCTCGGACTTCCAGCCGATGTCGAGCAGGACCTCGTCAGGATCGACCTTGACGACCACCCCCTCGATGATCTTGCCGTCCTCCATCGCGGTGACGGTGCCCTCGAGGGCGGCTTCGAACTCCTCGTCGGTCAGGTCGTGTTCGACGATGCTCTCGCCCGTGGAGGTCATGGACCCGCCGGGGTCCTGGGCGACGACGACCGGTTCTTCGGCTACGGGGGCCTGTTCGGTCGTCGTGGTGGGGGTGGGGGTCGGGGTCTCGGACATCGGGGTCGGGTCTCTTCGGTCAGGGGATGGGGGACATGGATGGCACCGACGCCGAGGTGGCCGCGGCGTGGATGCCACAGCCGGGGCGTCGTGGGCCTGGCGACCGACCGGTCGCGTCCGGGGACGTCCACGGGCAGGTTGCAGTGACCCGACGCAGCGCCGGTCGGGCGACAGGGTCGCAGCAGGGGGTCGGGCTGTCAACGTGGGTGGCCCGATCGGCAGCCTGCCGAGCGGTGCGGAGCGCGGCGATCGGGAGCGTCGACCGCCCTGGTCGGGCATCCTCTGCCCTGCAACGTGCCGCCGGACCGGGAACCGCGTGACGTCGGGTCCCGTGACCCGGCCACCCTGGCAGCAGCGAGGTGACGCCGTGACCGAGCCCTCGGAGGTACCGGGCGGAGCGAGGAGCAGGAGCACGTCCCAGGATGGGCGACGTCACGAGCCCGACGGGTTGCTGCGCCACGGCGACGGTCTGCTGCGCTGCCGGTGGTGCGGCCAGGACCCGACCTACGTCACCTACCACGACACCGAGTGGGGCCGCCCCGTCCATGACGAAGCACAGCTGTTCGAGAAGCTCTGTCTGGAGGCGTTCCAGGCGGGTCTGTCCTGGCTGACGATCCTCCGCCGGAGGGAGGCGCTGCGGGCCGCGTTCGCCGGTTTCGAGCCTGAGCTCGTGG
>PWEU01000252.1 GCA_003554005.1 Nitriliruptoraceae bacterium | reverse complement strand
CGCCGGCACGCTGACCGTGCCCCGGACCCAGCGCAAACGCGAGCTCCGGCAGGAGAACACCGACCGGGTGCGCATGTTGACCCACCTGACCGGGCTCACCCCCGAGGTGGTGAACGCACGGCTGAACCAGGAGGTCGGCCTCACCTCGATCAACGAGGCGAGCCTCGCCCAGCTCGAGCGGCGGCGACGGATCGCCGACCGCTGGATCGACCGGTCCTGAGGTGCTCGAACTGCGACCGATCGCGGCCCGGCTGGTCACCCCGGAGCACGCGGCGACGGTGGTCTCCCCGGCCTACGACGCGCTGGACGAGCAGGCACGCGCCGCTCGGGCCACCAGCCAGCCCGACTCCTTCCTGACCGCTCTGCCGAGCGGCGCGGTCGATCCCAAGACCCTCGAGCGCAACCGGCGGGCGGTGCACCGACTGCTGCGCGCAGGTCGGTTCGGCGAGCTCAGGACGGGGCTGCTGGTGGTCCTGGAGCTCCGTGACGACGATCGGGCCCTGACCGCGGTGATCGGCGACGTCGACGTCGCGGCCTACCTCGACGGCCGGATCCGGCCCCACGAGCACGTGCGCCCCGGCCGGGTCGAAGAGCTCGCGCGCTACCTGGACGAGGTCCGCATCGCCTCCAGCCCCGTCTGCGTCCTGCCCCCGCGGAGTGCCACCCTCGACCAGCTCACCCGTGAGGTCCGGCGCCGCGCCCCCCTCGTGGACACCGCCCTACCGGACGGCGGCGAGCTGCGGGTGTGGCCGGTGACCGACCCCGCGACGATCGCGGGCCTGGCCGAGGCCGTGGCGTCACTCACGGCCCTGACGATCGCCGACGGCCATCACCGGGCCGCGGCCGTCGCCAGCCGGGTCGGGGCGGCAGCGTCGCGGCCGCCCGCGACCACCGGCGTCGATGCCGCACGGGAGCGCAGCGTGCTCACCGCGCTGGTCGCGAGCGACGAGTTGGCGGTCCTGCCCTTCCATCGACGACTCGATGGACTGACCGACGTGACGGCCGACGAGGTGGCCGCGGTGCTCGCCGAGCGGGGGCTCCGGCTCACATCGCTGGACGGGCCGAGCGCACCGCAGCGGTCCGGCACCGTCCACCTGGTCGTTGCCGGTTCCTGGTGGCGGGTCGATATCGGCGACCGTCGCGGTCCGCCCCCGGTGGAGTCCCTGGACGCCGCCGTAGCCGATCGGGAGCTCATCGCGCCGATCGCCACCCTCGCGCCGGGTCCCGGCACCGTCCCCGCCGTTCCGGTCCCGGCACCACTCGGCCTCGCCGCGCTGGACCGGGCCGATGCCGTGGGCATCGCCCTCGTACCGGCCACGATGCAGGACCTGCTCTCGACCACCGCCGAAGGCCGGGTCCTGCCCCACAAGAGCACCTACCTGCTGCCGAAGCTCCGCTCCGGGATCCTGGTCGTCCCGCGCTGATCCCGGCGGTTCGCAGCCGCTCCCACCGCCACCAGCGCCTACCCTCACGGTGTGGACACGGTGGCGGACGCGGCCCTCGAGCAGCTGCTGCGCACCCGGGGGCATCGGGTGACGCGGCCGCGGCGTGCGGTCTGGGAGGTGCTGCGGACCGCCCGGGGCCACCTGACGGTGGAGCAGGTGGCGCTGGCCGCGGACGCCCTCGGGCACGACGTGGACCTGGCCTCGATCTACCGTTCCCTCGACCTGCTGGAGGAGCTCGGTCTGGCCCGATCCAGCCGGCTCGGGGACTCCGACGCCAGCCGGTGGGAACTCGCCCACCCCGACGAGCACTTCCACCTCGTCTGCACCTCCTGCGGTGAGGTGGACCACCACGTCGGCTCCCTGGTCGCCCAGGTCCGCGATCACCTCGACGCCGGGCACGGGTTCGACGTGGACTCGGTCGAGCTGACGGTGACGGGCCGCTGCACGCGGTGCCGGGACGCCGACGCCTGAGGCTCAACGCGGGACCGCGACGATCACCGTCCGGCCCCCGGCGGCCCGGGCCAGCCGACGGGCCCCCTTGCCGAGCCGGCTCTTGACCGGAGGAACGCCGGTCAGCACGACGTCACCGGGGGCCAGCAACCCGTGCAGACGACCGATCACCCCCTCCACGGTGATGACCTGCACGTCGGGGGCCACACCCCAGGATGCGAGTTGGGGGTAGACCTGTTGCGCCCCGGCCTCGCTGACGATGACGAGCTTGACCTCGGCCTGGCGGGCGAGACGGTGACCGACCTCGAAAGCGAGCTCGGTGCCCCGGAAGCCGGTGGGTTCGAGGTCCTCGGCGGTGATGACCACCACGACCCGTCGGGTGACGTCGTCGTCGCCCGGACGGCACACCATGACGGGGACGGGGCTACGGGAGACGATCTGGTCGATCGTGGCACCGAACAAGCTCTCACGCCGGTTGGCGTAGCCCTTCCACCCCATGACCAGGCAGGTGCCCGACTGCTCGACCACGGTGTGCAGCACGCCGTCGACGGTGGTGCTGTCGATCCGGACCGAGGTGGAGACCTCCGAGCCGGCCCGCAGCGCCGTCTCCTCG
>PWEU01000417.1 GCA_003554005.1 Nitriliruptoraceae bacterium | reverse complement strand
GACACCTCGAAGCGGGCCCTGTCCGCCTCCGGGTCGACGCCGATCTGGACACCCTCGGGGACGTGGACGTTCTTGTCGATGATCGCGCGGCGGACCACCGCGCCACGGCCGACGTCGACGTTGTGGAGCAGCACGCTGTCCTCCACCACGGCACCGGTGTGGATGTGGACCCCGGGTGAGAGCACCGAGCGACGCACGGTCCCGCCGGAGATCACCACCCCGGAGCACACCATGGAGTCCAGCGCGGCCCCCCGCCGCTGGTCGGTGTCGAAGACGAACTTGGCCGGTGGCAGCGGCTGGTGCCAGGTGTAGATCGGCCACCGCAGGTTGTAGAGGTTGAAGATCGGGTGGACGGAGATCAGGTCCATGTGGGCGTCGAAGTAGGCGTCGATGGTCCCGACATCACGCCAGTAGCCGCGGTCCCGGTCGGTGGAGCCGGGCACGTCGTTGTCGGTGGTGAAGTCGTGGACGTTGGCCTCACCGCGCTCGACCATGGCGGTGATGATGTCGCCGCCCATGTCGTGGCGGCTACCCGGTGCGTCGAAGTCGCGCACGACCGCGTCGACCAGGGCGGCGGTGGTGAACATGTAGTTGCCCATGGAGGCGAACACCTTCGACGGGTCGTCCTCCAGCCCGACGGGGTCGCTCGGCTTCTCGCGGAAGGCGGCGATGCTGCCATCGGGTGCAGGTTCGATGATGCCGAAGGCGTGGGCCTCCTCGATCGGGACCCTGAGCCCGGCCACGGTCCCCCCGGCGCCGGAGGCGATGTGATCCTCGAGCATCTGGGTGGCATCCATGCGGTAGAGGTTGTCGGCGCCGAACACCGCGATGTAGTCGGGTGCCTCGTCGCGGATCAGGTTGAGGTTCTGGTAGATCGCGTCGGCCGAGCCGGTGAACCAGCGCGCACCGTCGCGCATCTGGGCGGGGACCACGGAGACGTAGTTGCCGAGCATCTGCGACATCCGCCACGTCTTGGCGATGTGGGCGTTGAGGCTGTGACTCTTGTACTGGGTGAGCACGGCGATCCGGCGGTAGCCGGAGTTGACGAGGTTGGAGAGCACGAAGTCGATCAGGCGGTAGTTCCCGCCGAAGGGCACCGCCGGTTTGGCCCGATCGCGGGTCAGGGGCTGGAGCCGGTTGCCGGCACCACCAGCCAGCACCAGGCTGAAGACCTTGGGGTTCCTCGCCGTCATCAGGTCCCTCCACCGTCGTCTCACCGACGCACGACGTTCGCACGTGGGCCTGGAGACCCCGGTCGTCCCGCGTTGCCAGTCCCGCGGCACCCGAGGAGCCTCCCCTCGACCATAGTGATTGTCCGCCGGCGATGGCAGGGCACAGACACCGGGTCCGCGCGGCGCAGTACCGCGCCGAGTCGGCGGCCCGAGGGCGGGTGTCAGGCCCCCTCGACGCCGTACCGCCGGGCGTAGTCGCCGAGCATCCGATGGGTCGAGTACACCGGCGACAGCAGCACGATGGCGTCGATGGCCATCTTGAGCCATCGCTGCGGGAGCCCCGCCCCGTCGCGGTCGTAGAAGGTCGGGACCACCTCCTCGGCGAGCAGTCGGTACAGCTCGACGGCGTCTGCGGTGTCGCGCTCGGTGACATCGGTGACCGGCGCCCGGTCCCCGATCGACCAGCCGATGCCGACCTCGGCGTGCCGCCCCTGGTCGCTGACCGCTTCGTCCCACCACCCGTCCAGCACCGACAGGTTCAGGCCACCGTTCATCGCGGCCTTCATGCCCGAGGTCCCGGAGGCCTCCTTCGGCCGCAACGGCGTGTTCAGCCACACGTCGCAGCCCGAGGTGAGCAGGCCGCCGAGCTCGAGGTCGTAGCCCTCGATGAAGACCAGCTTGCCCGCCAGCCGGGGGTCGCCCGAGGCCTCCACGAGCTGGCGCAGGACCGCCTGGCCGTCCCGGTCGGCGGGGTGCGCCTTGCCGGCCACCAGGATCTGGGTGGGACGTTCGGTGTCGCTCAGCAGCTCTCCGAGCCGCTCCATGTCGCGCAGCATCAGGGTGCCGCGCTTGTAGGTCGCGAACCGACGGGCGAACCCGATGGTCAGCGCCTGCGGGTCGAGCCCCTCGCCGCCGGCCGAGACCCCAGTGCGTTCGGCTCGCCCCTGCAGCCGGGACTGGACCGCTGTCAGCAGGCGGGTGCGCGCCCGCTGACGGGCATCCCACAGGACCGCCGGGTCGAGGGCGCGCAGCGCCTGCCAGGCCGCAGGGTCGGTCCCCCGCCGCCACCCGGGGACGTAGCTGTCGAGCAGCTCCGCGATCTCCGGACCGGTCCAGGAGGTGGGGTGGACCCCGTTGGTGATGTGATCGATCGGCACGTTGGCCGTGTCACGGTCCGGCCACAACGAGGCGAACATCGACCGTGACACCTCGCCGTGCAGCCGTGCCACACCGTTGGTCCGCTCCGCGAGCTTCAGGCCCAGCACCGTCTGGTTCCACACCGGGAACCCCGGGCCCGTCGCCAGTCCCCACAGCTGGTCGAAGGGGACGCCGAGGTGG
>PWEU01000022.1 GCA_003554005.1 Nitriliruptoraceae bacterium | reverse complement strand
CTCGACCGCAAGCACCTGCTGCGCGACATCACCGCCGTGCTCGGCGACCTGCACATCAACATCACCTCCGCCCAGGTCGGCACCGCCAAGGACCGCGTGGCGCGGCTCAGGTTCACCTTCGAGCTCGGGGACCCCTCCCACCTCGAGGAGGCGCTGCGCTCGATCCGTCGGGTCTCGGGCGTGTACGACGCCTTCCGGGCGATCCCCCAGGGCAGCCGGTGACCCCGGTGCGAGCCGCACCGGCACCGGGGCGTGCGCCGCTAGCCTGACCGGCCGACCCCGTCAGGAGCCCGTCCACGTGCCAGACCCGTACATCCTCGGTGCCCCGCTCGGTCGGTGGCAGACCAACTGCTACGCCGTCGGCGACCGTGACCTCGGCCGTGCCGTGCTCGTGGCCCCGGGGGAGACCGCCGAGAGCCACGCGCTCGAGCTGCTGGCCAGCGTGGACGCCACCTGCGAGGCGATCCTGCTCACCCACGGCCACCTCGACCATCTCTGGGCGGTGCCGCAGCTGGCCCGGGCCCTGGAGGTCCCCGTGCTGCTCCACGCCGACGACCGCTGGCTGTGGGACGACCCAGCGGCCGCCTTCGGCGCGCCACCGGAGCTGCTCGCCCAGCAGTTCGGGCTCGAGTGGGATCCGCCGACCGAGTACCTGCGCACCGTCGCCGACCGCGAGCGGCTGACACTGGCGGGTCTCACCTTCGACGTGGTCCACAACCCGGGGCACACCCCGGGCCACGTCACCTACCTCGGCCGCGAGCTGTCGCGGGCGACGGTGACCTTCCCACTGGGGGAGGCCGACCAGGGCAGCGACGACGTGCTGCTCTCCGGGGACCTGCTGTTCGCCGGCTCGATCGGGCGGACCGACTTCCCCCGGGGCTCGATGTCGGACATGCTGCGGTCCCTGGCGTCCACGGTCCTGCCGCTCGAGGACGACACCCTGGTGCTGTCGGGACACGGGCCCGACACGACCGTCGGCTACGAACGCGAGACCAACCCCTACCTGCGCCAGGCCATCGAGGCCCACGGCGCGCAGCCCTGAGCCGACCGTTCTGGCCCACCCGCCATGCTGGCCCCGGCGGTCGACCGGCGCCGACCGAGGTGCTGCTCACCCACCGGCCCGCGCTGCACCACCTCAGCGCCCGCGAGCGCGCACCCCACCACCTCGAGGTCCCCACATGGCAACCATCGACGCGAACCCCGCCTCCGGCACGCGCGACCTGCTCCCCGACGACGTCACCCGGCGTGAGCGCGCCTTCGCGACGATCCGGGCCACCTTCGACGCCCACGGGTTCGCGCCGCTGGAGACCCCCGCCTTCGAGCGCCTCGAGGTCCTGACGGGCAAGTACGGCGAGGAGGGGGACCAGCTGATCTTCAAGATCCTCCGCCGCGGCGACCGCGAGTCCTCGGGTGATGCCGACCTGGCGCTGCGTTACGACCTCACCGTGCCGCTGGCCCGGGTCGCGGCCCGGGACGGCTCCCAGCTGCCGACCCCCTTCAAGCGCTACCAGATCGCACCCGTCTGGCGCGCCGACCGGCCGGGCAAGGGCCGCTACCGCGAGTTCTACCAGTGCGACGTGGACACGATCGGCTCGGATTCGCTGACCGCCGACGCCGCCACCCTGGTCGCCGTCACCGATGCGCTGCAGGCCCTCGGGCTGGACGGCTTCCGGGTCCAGCTCAACTCCCGCCGGGCGCTCAGGGGTCTGGTGGAGGCCTACGGCATCGAGGTCGCGCAGGAGGGCGAGGCGCTCGTCGCCCTCGACAAGCTGGACAAGATCGGCCTGGACGGGGTCGCGGCCGAGCTCGCCGAGCGGGGCATCGGCTCGAAGGCGATCGCCGCCCTGGCGGAGGACCTGTCGGCGGCCGACCCGGCTCAGGCGGTCCGGGACCGGCTCGAGCGCTCCGAGACCGGGGTGGCCGGCCTGGCCGAGGTGGACCGGGTGCTCGACCTGGTCGGCGACGCGGTACCCGTGACCTACGCCCCGGTGCTGGCCCGCGGCCTGTCCTACTACACCGGGCCGGTCTTCGAGGTGGTCCACGACGGCCTCGACGCCACCATCGCCGCCGGTGGCCGTTACGACGGGCTGATCGGGATGTTCCAGGCCAACGACGTGCCGGCCACCGGCGGATCGCTCGGCCTGGAGCGGATCCTGCTGCTGCTGGAGGCGGCCGAGGCGAGCCAGGCCGGTCCAGTGGGGCCCGAGGTGCTGGTCACGGTCATGGACGAGGACGGTGCCGCCGACGCCCTCGCCCTGGCCGGCCGGATCCGCGCGGCCGGCCACACCGTGGAGCCCTACTCCGGCGGGGGCCGGCTCAAGCTCGCCAAGCAGCTGAAGTACGCCGACCGGCGCGGCGTCCGCGTCGCGGTCATCCGTGGAGCCGACGAGCGCGCCGCGGCTACCGTCACCTGCAAGGCGCTGGCCACCGGCGAGCAGCGCACGGTCCCGCTGGACGACCTCGAGCTGACGCTCGCGGCATGGCTACGGGCGTGAGCGCCGCCGCTGCGG
>PWEU01000258.1 GCA_003554005.1 Nitriliruptoraceae bacterium | reverse complement strand
CCGCCGGCGACGGCCGGATCAGACCTCGTCGTCGGCGTTGCCGCTGTCGGCGTAGAGGTGCTCGAGTTCGCCCGGGACGATGCGTGCGGCCTCGACGAAGGTCTCGACCTCGCTCTCCTTGAGCCGGATCACGCGGCCGAACTTGTAGGCCGGGAGCTGGCCGCTGTCGATCAGCCGGTACAGCGTGCGGGTCGTGATACCGAGCTGGCCAGCGGCCTCCCGGGTGCTCAACCAGCTGATCTCTTCCTGCGCCATCTCGTTCCTTCCAGTTAGACCCGAACATACTTGGTACCTCGACGGGTGTCCACGACCCTCCTCCACTGTGCGACACCGGGTCCTCAGGCCGCACACGGGGTCGGCTCCCGCAGCGGCCACCGCTAGCGTTCGAGCTCGCTCGGGCGTCGGCACGCCGCCCGGGACGACCAACGAGGGGGACACGGTGGTCGATGTCGCATCCGTGGCAGGGACGGGCTCGAGCACCGGTGCTGCCGGTGACGACCAGGCACGTGAGGGTCGGACGATCCGCCCGCCGCGCAGCCTGCCCGGCGGTCGCGCCGTGGTCGGAGCCCTGCTGGTCGCTGCTGCGGCGGTCGTGACCGTCGCCGCCTACCTCGATGCGACGGCGGCACCGACCCGCAGCTACGTCGTCGCGACCGCGCCCATCGAGCCGGGCACGCGGCTCGGATCCATGGCCGAGGTCAGCGAGCGGTTCGGCACGATCGCCCTGGATCTGTCCGACGAGGTCGCGGCCCGGGTCGTCCCGGCGTCGGCGGTGGACAGCCTGGTCGGGCAGGTCGTCGTCACGCCGCTGCAGCCGGGGGACCTGCTGACGCAGACCCAACTGGTCGACGACGGCGGCGCCGAGGGTGCCCAGACCCTGTCCTTCTCGCTGCCCCGTACCGCCGCGGTCGCCGGTGCCCTGCGGCCGGGCGAGCGGGTCGATGTGCTGGCGACCTTCGGCTCCGGGGACGGCGCCTACACGGCCTACGTCGTGCGGGGCGTCCCCCTCCTCGGGGTCACCGCCCCCGATGGAGGCCCGCTCGGTGGCAGCAGCGAGCTGACCCTGACCGTCGCCGTCTCGGCGCTCCGCGACGTCCAGGCGCTCGGCCATGCGGTCAACACCGCCGACGTGTTCGTCACCCGTTCCACCGTAACGCCCGAGGGCGACGACCCGGCGCCGGGTGCCTTCCAGCCCACCCCGGAGGACGTCGGCCCGCGTCCCGACCCGGCCATGCCGAGCACGCCGGACAGGGCCAGCGGGGACGAGGCGGGCGAGCTACCGCAGCACACCGGCGACCCGGGATCCGACGCGGACGGTGGCTCGGTTCGTGACGCCGACGCCGACGCCGACGCCGACGCCGACGCCGACGCCGACGCCGGCGCCGGCGCGGACCAGGACACCGATGAGCGGGGAGCCGATGCTGGTAGGCGCGGCGTCCACGCGGCAGGACCGGACACCGAGGTGGCGGGTGACCTCGCCGGGGGGGCGTGATGCGCGAGCGCTACGTGCTCCTCGGGCTCGCGCGGGCGCGGGCGGGGTGGTTCCGGATGGTCGGCCAGTGGGCGACGGCGGCCATGCTTCCGGCCGAGTTCCTGAGATGCGTGTCGGTGCAGGAGCTGCGCGCGCGTCTGCGGTCCGGTCGGGCCTTCTCCGCGATCCTCATCGACGGTCAGGTCCCCGGGCTCGACCGTGATCTGATCGCCGAGGCGGCCGAGGTCGGTGTGTCGGTGCTCGTCGTCGACGGGGACCCCACCCGGGACTGGCGGGAGCTCGGAGCGGCGGCGGTGCTGGCCGAGGCGTTCTCCCGGGACGAGTTGGTGGAGGTCCTGCAGGCGACCTCGACCGCGGTGGGCGCCGCCGACCTGGACCCGATCCTGCCTGCGGAGCAGCGACCGGCGGCCCAGGGTGAGCTGATCGCGGTGTGTGGCCCGGGTGGGACCGGGGCATCCACCGTGGCGATCGCCCTCGCCCAGGGGCTCGCTGCGGGCGAGGGATGGGCCCCGCCGGGTGGGGACGCTGCTCGCGACGGCCCGCCGGCAGCCGGACGTTGCAGTCGGGGTGGGAAGACCGTGGCACCGACGGTGCTGCTCGCCGACCTGTGCCGCGTGGCGGACCAGGCCATGCTCCACGACTCCCGCGTCCTCGTCCCGAGCATCCAGGAGGTGGTGGAAGCCCACCGGACCTCGGTGCCCCCTCGGCACGGGCTGCTCGAGCAGACCTTCGACGTCCCCGGCCGTGGCTACCGCCTGCTGCTGGGCCTGCGTCGCCCCCAGCACTGGGTCTCGCTCAGGCCTCGGGCGGTGGAGACCACCCTGGACTCGCTCCAGAGCCTGGTCGACGTCGTGGTCGCCGACGTCGAGGCGGACGTGGAGGGCGAGGCGGAGACGGGTTCCACCGACGTCGAGGACCGCAACCTGCTGGCCAGGGCCGCCCTGGCCCGCGCCGAGGTGGTGGTGGTCGTCGGTGAGCCCTCGATGAAGGGGCTCGCCGCCGTGGTCCGCACGATCGGTG
>PWEU01000121.1 GCA_003554005.1 Nitriliruptoraceae bacterium | reverse complement strand
TCCACGGCCGCGAAGGACGGGGTGTGTCGTGGCGCGACCCGGTGCTGGGTCAGCCGGCTCCAGTACTTGTGCTCGAAGCTCACCACCGCGCGCAGCCCCGGGGTGGGCAGGCCGGCCGCCTCGGCCAGGATCGCGGCGAGGCAGGAGCTCGGGAAGTCCCACAGGGTGGTCAGGCCGTCGACCGGGCGCGCGTCGAGCCGCGCGCGGGCCACGGTGAGGAGTTCATCGAGGGGGAAGTGCTTCGCGCGACGCACCTTCGCGTACGGCAGGATCGAGTAGACCCGGAAGCCCTGCTCGTCGCCGATGCGCTGCAGCCAGTCGCGCTGTCTGTCGCTGAGACCGATGACCGCAAGGTCCTTCACGCGTGCATCCTCTCCAGACGGGTCGTGAGGCCCGCCGGTTGCCCCGGTGCCGAACGTCGTCTCCACCCAGCATGGCCCCTGGCAGGGACCACGTCGCCCTGTCCTACCGGTCGAGTGGCCGGAGAGCCGGCCATGTCTGCGCCCTGCAGTCCGATCGGGTCTGGCCGTCAGCGGTCGCCGATCACACGAGGTCGCGGGGGATGTCGGAGCGCCACTGCCGGGCTGACGGTCGCGCCAGGTCACTGGCATCGCGCGTCAAGGGCCCCACCACTCAACCCCGGTGAGGCAGGGACGAACGCGGCGGGCCGTCAGGAAGCGGCGGCCGTCACCACCTCGGTCATGGCCGACACAGCCGTTGCGAACCCGTCGACCGGGATCCGCTCGTCGTCACCGTGGAAGGTGGCGAGCAGTTCCGGCGACAGCACCAACGGCACCCAGCCGTAGGCGGTCGAGCCCCGAGCCCGGAAGAAACGCAGGTCCGTGGCTCCCGGTGTCAGGGACGCCACCGGCACCGGGTTCCCCGGCAGCCTCGACGAGACCGCCGCTAGCACGTCGAACAGCGACGAGCGTGGGCTCGCCGGAGCCCCGGAACGCCAGATCTCCTCCACCTCGATGTCACGACGACGACCGATCCGACCCAGCTCCCTCAAGAGGGCATCCGCGTCGGTATCAGGGAGCAGACGGGCATCGAAGCTCACCTCGGCTTCGCCCGGAACGACGTTGTTCTTGTAGCCACCGTGGATCTCCGTGGGCGTGATGGTGTCGGAGATCAGGTGGCCGATCGCGCCGGCCCGGGAGCGAAGCTGCGGCGCGAGCGCCCGCGCGGCGAGGTGCCCGTTCGGGCCCGAGAGGAGCCCGAACAGCCGGCCCTGGATGCCCTCCACCGTCCCGGCGAGCGCCGCGAACTGCTCACGCATCACCGGATGGAGGCGTGCCCGTCGTGGGCCGGAGACCTTCTCGACGAAGCGTGCGAGTTCCCGGATCGCCTGGCGCTCGGGTGGCAGGGAGCCATGGCCCGGGGTCCCCGTCGCCCGTGCCCGGAACCGCAGCGGCGCCTTCTCGCCCACGACGATCGGCATCAGCGGACGTGCGACGATGCCCGACAGCCCGAAGCCGCCCTCGCCGAGCACCTCGGGCTGGGGACGGCCGTCGGTGAACCCGACCTGGTCACCGTGGTCGGCGACCAGCCACCCGGCGCCTTCGCCACCCCCGGCCTCCTCGTCCGCGACCGCGACGACGATCACCTCCCGGTCCGGCTCTCGGTCCCGCGACGCGAGCGCGACCACGGCCTCGGCGTGCATGACCGCGACCCCCTTCATGTCCAAGGTGCCGCGACCCCACAACTCACCGGCGATGATCTCGCCCCCGAACGGGTCACGGCGCCACCGACCACCTTCCACGGGTACCACGTCGGTGTGGGAGAGCAGCACCAGCGGTGGGCGGGCGGGGCGCCCCGGGAGGCGGGCGACCAGTGACGGCCGGCCGGCGGGGCTCGACAGGATCTGCGTGCCGAGTCCGGAGCCGTCCAGCCGGTCACGGAGCAGCTCGGCGACCGCACCCTCGCCGTCCCCCGGAGGGTTCACCGACGGCACCCGGACCAGCTCCCGAAGGAGTTCCAGACCTTCCAAGGATCCCCGCCTGCTCGAACGACACGGCGGTGGCCCGCCGTTCGCGCTCGAGCATAGGCAGGCCGCATCGAGGGTGAGGGGAGGCCGGGTGGGAGGTTCAGCCGCTCGGGAGCTCGTCCTTCTTTGCCTCGTGGACGGCGACCTCGCCGGCGAGTGCGAAGAACGTCGGCGCCCACAGCCCGATGAAGATGCCGAAGCGCTCGGCGTGTGCGGCGTCGCCGGACTTCTTCGCTGTCCGCCAGGGGGCGATGCTGGCGAAGATCGAGGCGAAGCCCATGGCCTGCAGGACGTCGCTGTTGATACCGAGGGCGTGCATCTGGTTGACGATCACGTTCGTGCCTTCCGCTGGAGGATTGCGTGACCGCGCTTCGGTCCCGGCCCCGCGAGCGGATGCGGATCGATGAGAAGAACGAGCACGCCGACCACGGTCACGCCGTCGGCGGGAGGCGGCACGACAGCGCTCACACGAGATCGCGGGGGATCTCGGAGCGCCACTGCCGGGCGGCGATGCGGACGTCGCCCTC
>PWEU01000156.1 GCA_003554005.1 Nitriliruptoraceae bacterium | reverse complement strand
CCGTTCCATGGCATACTGTATAACTACCGGGTCATAATATTTTCTGCCCTTTGCTACCATGCGTATTGCTGAAATTAATTCCTCCGGAAGAGCCTCTTTTAAGATATACCCATCTACCTCCCTAGTTTTGCAGTTCCATTAGAACCCTCAGTCTCGCAAACCCCTGCAAGCATTAACTTGCAGGGGTTATTTTTGTCAAATTATAATATATATTTTAGTTGTCTATTGTTGTGTATTATGGTATAATATAGGTATGGAGGAGGTGTGTCCGTATGCAGTTAAAAATAAGTAAAAGCAATGATCGGCCTTATCTTTCAATTGTTCAGGGTTATCGAGATCCTGTTACAAAAAAAGTGAAGCATAAAACGGTTCAGTCTCTTGGTTATCTGGATGTACTTAAAAAAGAATTTTCTGACCCTGTGGCTCATTTCAAGCGTGTGGTGGAGGAAATGAATAAAAAACAGCTTGAGGAAAACCTCCCGGTGACGATTTCTTTTGACAAAGATACTCTTTTATCCCCTGGAACTATAAACCGTAAAAACATCGGTTATGCAGTGCTCAGTAAGCTTTATCATGAATTAAAGCTTCATTCTTTTTTTACGAGTCGTTCTCAGAAGTTCAAATCGGAATACAACTTGAATAGTATTGTTAAACTTTTGGTTTTTTCCCGCATTCTGTGTCCTGCTTCTAAGAAAAAGACTTATGAAGATAAGGAGCGCTATTTTGAAAAGATGGATTTTTCGCTGGATGATTTGTACCGTTCCCTGTCTCAAATGGTTACTTTAAGCGTTTCGCTTCAGCGTCATTTGCACCAACAGGTCAAAAAGAAGTTTGGTAGGGAAATGGAGATTGTATACTATGATGTGACCAACTATTACTTTGAGATTGACAAACAAGATGAGCTGAAAAGAAAAGGGATATCCAAAGAGCATAAGCCGGATCCGATTATCCAGATGGGGTTATTGATGGATCATCAGGGAATTCCGGTTTCGTATGATTTGTTTCCTGGTAATATGAATGATTGTGAAACATTGATGCCAGTGTTAGATCAGGTGCGAAAAGATTATGGTGTCGGACGGTTTGTGGTGGTAGCGGACAAAGGCATTAATACGGCAGATAATATTGCTTTTGCGCTGGCTGGCGGTAATGGGTATGTTTATTCTCAAACGATCCGGGGAGCCAACAGGGAGTTAAAGAATTATGTGCTTGATGAGTCGGGTTACCGAAGCATTGGTAAGGATTTTAAGATTAAGTCCAGGCTCTATCCTCGGGAGATTCGGGTAAGCAATGCGCAGGGGAAAAGAAGTAAAGTCCAGATTGATGAAAAGCAGGTGGTCTTCTACAGTGCTGATTACGCACGCAAAGCGAAAGCTGATCGGGAACCGGCACTGTTAAAGGCCCTGGACCTGGTCAAATCGCCGACGAAATACAACAGAGCAACTTCTTGCGGTGCAGCAAAGTATGTAAAAAATCTGGTTTTCGATAAGCAAACCGGTGAGGTTGTAACTACGAAACAAAAGCCGTATTTCGATGAGAATAAGTTAAGGGAAGAAGAAAAATTCGATGGATATTATGCCATTGTTACCAGTGAATGGTACAAAAGTGATGAGGAGATCATTGATATTTACCGTGGGCTTTGGCGTATTGAGGAGGCTTTTAAGGTTACGAAAAGTGACCTGGAAACACGGCCTGTTTATCTGTCCCGTAATGATCATATTCAGGCTCATTTTTTGATTTGTTTCATATCGCTTGTCATTATCCGGTTGTTGGAGCAGCGACTAGGCAATCAATTTTCAGTTTCCAGGATTGTCGAAAGCCTTAACAAGACCTCCGGCAGCTACTTTGAAGAAAACTGGTATCTGTTTGACTATGCCGATGAGATCACTATGGCCATTAAGGAAACCTTAGGGGTGGATTTGAATCATAAATACCTGCGGCTTGGTGAGATAAAAAAAATTTTGAGTGATATTAAAAAAGGCTAATTCTACAACACCTTTTTACAAATCAAAAAAGCCGTCAAAGTCCCTTTTTTAAAAGGGTCGACGGCTTTATTATTCTTTATTACTGCAAAAGTCAGGATATATAGTATAAATAAAATTCTTAAAAAGTCAAGGATGTTAAGTATATAGTGTATTTATTCTGTGATAATGTCATGTTGAATTTATTCTGATAAAATGTCATCTATGAGAGAGGAGATCTTCAACATGACTCAAAATGAAGTTGATAAACTTCGGGTCATAAACCAAACCATTGATAAAGTCATTACTATTAAAGTAGCAGCCGAATTACTTAACCTCAGTGAACGCCAGGTTATCCGGTTAAAAGGAGGCGTAATGACCCACGGACCGGTATTTCTAATACATAAAAACCGAGGTCGTAAACCGGATCATGCTATTACTGATGAATTACAAGAAAGTATTGTTCAACTAAAAAAATCTTTTGCACAAATAATTCATCTTGATATTCTGCTCTAGTATCATACTCTTGAAAAATATCATGTTCATAACGAATATTTCCAGTTTCT
>PWEU01000332.1 GCA_003554005.1 Nitriliruptoraceae bacterium | reverse complement strand
GTGCACCGAGGACGCGAACCGACGGCCCGGCAGCGTCCCCGCCAGCCACAGCTTGCGCAGCACCGCCAGCACCGCCAGCGTCGCAACGTCCACCAGATCCTGTCGCTCGCCAGTCTGATGGGACCAGGGCGTTGCCATGAGGTAGGGACCACCTCGGCGTGTTGGCTGGTCGCAGGAGCAGCATCATCAGCGCGATGATGGATGTCAACGTCGTGCCTTGTTCTCGGTGGTCTTCGAGCGGTTGAGGGTGGGCTTCTGGCGGCGCCGGTAGGACTCGCCTTCGACGATGAGTTCCCAGGCGGTGGATTGCAGCCGGTCGATCGCGGACTGGGCGAGCAGGGGGTCGGCGAGCGCGGCCAGCCACTCATCGGGGGTGCGGTTCGACGTGATCACGGTGGCCGATTTGAGGTGGCGCTCCACGGCGATCTCGTAGAAGTCGGTGGTCTGGGTCGCGTCGTGGGTCTGAAGCGCGAAGTCATCGATGATGAGGACGTCCACGGCGATGAGCCGACGCAGTTCGGTGTCGTAGGTGTGGTCGAGCCGGGCGGCCTTGAGCCGTTTGAACAGCCGGTCGGCACGTTCGGCGTGAACCTTGTGGCCGCGTCGGCAGGCGATGTGCCCGAGCGCGTGGGCCAGGTGGGTCTTGCCGACACCGACCGGTCCGAGGACGAACACCCCACGGGCGTCGTCGACGAACCGCAGCGAGGTCAGCTCGGCCCACAGGGCCAGGTCGTAGGTGACGGTGGTGTCGGGATCCCAGGCTTCCAGGGTCATGGCCGGGTCGAGCTTCGCGGCTCTGGCGCGCACGGTGGCGGCTTGGCGGTTGCGGCGGTCGACCTCGTCAGCGAGGACGAGTTCGAGGAACTCGGCGTGCTCGAGCCGGTTCTGTCTGGCGAGGGTGAGCCGCTCGGGAAGGGGGTCGAGGGTCTTGCCGAGCTTGACCCGGCGCAGCAGGGCCTTGAGCTCAGGCGTGATCGTGGGCGCGGTCATGAGCGCATCTCCAGTGTGGTGGTGATGGTGTGGTCGGCGGCGGCCAGCGACCGGCCGGCCTGATCGAGGTGGTGGGTGACGTCGGCGAGCAGTCCGGCCACGTGCTGGTGGTCGAGGGCGGCGAACTGCTCCGCCCGGACGGTGCGACGCACCAGCTGCAGCGCCTGGAGCCGGTGGTCCAGCCCTTGGCGGAGGAGCTCGGCGGCCTCGGGCAGGTCGTGGTCGACCAGAAGTCGTGTCAGCCCGCAGGTGTCGGTGACATCGACCGCGGCGGCATCGATGGTTGTGAGCGCGACACCCCAGCCCTGTGCGGGGGGATCGGCGAGGGAGGCGAGTTTGGTGGCCAGCCGGTGGGCGGCTCCGACGGCATCGAGCAGATCGGCTAGCGCGGCCAGCAGTCGGTGCAGGTCACGGACAGCGGGGGCGCCTGACGGCCAGGCCAGCGGGACCAGCAACCGACAGCGCTCACCGCAGCGGGCCGCGGGGCGGGTGACGGTGGCGGGAGTCATTGCTCGCCTCCGCTGTCGACAGCGAACTCGTCCGGATCACGGGCGAACCGGCCGGCGGCGGCGATCACGGTGCCCGCTTCTGGGGGCGGGTCGTTCTCGGCAGCACGTTCGACCATGCGGCTGATCAGCCCGACGTCGATGGCCTCGCACTCCAACGCCCGGATGCAGGCGGCCTCGACACGTTCGGACCCGAACTTCTTGGCCAGCCCCAGCAGCCGGTAGACCTGTCGCATCTTGGTCCACGGCAGCGGCGTGTCCAGCAGCGCGGCCGCGTAGGCGCCAACCGACGCACCGTGGCGGGCAGCCTGACGTTGGAGCTTGTCCAGATCCCGCAGGGCGTAGGCGGTGACCTCCGAGGGCAGGTCGGCCTCGTCGGTGGACCGTCCCCCGGCCGGCAGCCGCGGATGGATCTTGATCACCTGCCCGCGATACAGGATCTTGACCAGCTTGGAGTCGGACCGCACGGTGACCTGCTCACCGATCAGCTCGCCCGGCACCGAGTACAGCGCCTTGCCGACCTGGATGTGATGATCACGGTGGACCTTCGCCTCGGTCCAGCGCGGCGTGTCATAACGTTCGGTCGGTGCCGGGGCCAGCACCGGCGCCTCAACAACGGCGAACACCTCGGCCGGTCGGGCATGGATCGTGCCGTGGATCCGCATCCCCGCACGCACCCGCGCCCACGTCTGTGCATGACGCTGCGCATCAGCGAGATCGGCGAAGTCCTCCCCGGCCCACATCGACCCGCGCACGAACTGCACCATGCGTTCCACACGAGGCTTGTCGGTGGGCTTTCGGACCCGGGCCGGGTCGATCACGAACCCGCGTGCCTGCGCATACTCCAGGAACGTGGGGTTGATCCGCGGGTTGAGCGGATCGGCCTGATCAACGATCGCTTTGAGGTTGTCAGGGATGATCACCGCGAACACCCCGTCGAAGAACTCCCAGGCAGCCTCGCAACCGGCGATCACCTCCTCCAGGGTCTGACGGAACGACAACCACACGAACATGTGGCGCGAGACCACCG
>PWEU01000136.1 GCA_003554005.1 Nitriliruptoraceae bacterium | reverse complement strand
TGGCCGGCCACCACCACTTGCTGACCGGCCGATGCCGCTCCGAGCCACACCGCCTCGGGCATTTCATCGGGGCCACACCAGGAGCCGCTGCCAGCGTCGTCGTCGCCGACCTCGATGCAGGTCTGCCGCCCGGAAACCACAGTGACCGGGACGCCGTCCACCGTCGTGATCACCTCCCGTCCCGTCAGGGTGCAGGCAGCCACGCTGAGGAGAACAAGTCCTACAAGCGCCCGCTTCATGTCCCCCCGGTCCGTCGGTGTCACGGTGTCGGCAAGCCCTGCCACCGAAGACGCTCCCGGCCGCAGGCCCGGAGGTGGTCAGCCGACCGACATCGGCATGACCGGCGTTGCGGCGAGGGATGGCTGTGGTGCAGGTCCGATGCAGGGGCGCGGAGCTGTCAGGTGTCGACGGCGTGCCGATGGAAACGCCACCAACTCCACACCGCCGTCGCCGTCATCAACCCCGCGACCAACGAGACCGTGCTGAGTCCCCAGCGCACGGAGGGGCCCAGGGGCCACCGAATGGCAGTGCGTTCGCCAGAGCGCCCGGAAGCGTCGCGAGCATCCCGTAGGCGAGGACCAGTGGCAGCCGTGGTTGGTAGCCACGGCATCCTCGGTGACACCAGCATGATCACCAGCAGCGCGGCGCCGAGGAGCAGGAACATCCCGGTGATGGCCCAACTGGGCCAGGGCACGACATCGCGAAGCTGTACAGCGCGCAGATCGCGCTCGAGACGCGTCACGACCTCGATCGCCATGACGAAGGCGATGCCCAGCGCGGCGGAAGCGACGTGACGAACCCAGGTCATCCTGGCACGAGTCGGGTCGATGGTTTCGCTGGGAGCATCTACGGCATCACCCTCTGCGCATGTCCAGGAACCGTAGCGCAGCGATCACCTTGAGGACGGCGCCGAGTACCCGGTGGTCGACGTTGACATCTCCTCGGCCAGCCACCCGTTCTACACCGGCAAGCAGGTCATCGTCGACACCGCCGGTCGCGTGGATCGCTTCAACCGCCGCCACGGTCGGCCAGCCACGCGGTGAGACCTGACCGGCTGACGCGATCCGGTCCAGACCCGGTCACCCGGATCCAGGCCCCAGCGGCAGGGGGTTCTCCACCGGGATGAACGCCGGATGCCGTTCGAGTGCGCCGGGCGACAGCTCCAGCAGTGGACTGCAGCCCTCGCCGTCCCCAGCGACGATCAGACCCGTCACCACGTGGCTCCAGGTGTCACGTTCCGGTTGGTCCGGCCACGCCGCTGCCTGGCTCTCGGCGACATGCGTGCCACCCGGATCGAGCACGAACCACCATGCACCCGGCATCAGCTGGCACTCGTCCCTGTCCGAACTGCAGCGCGGGTAGTGCAGATATACCTCTCGGTCCGAGGTGTTGGTGATGCGGACCTGCGCACGCCACCAGGAGTGACGGGCCCCCGGGGGTCGTTCCTCGGTGATCTCGCCGGCGATCTCCACCATCCCGGCGCCGAAGCAGATGGCCGGCAGGTCGTCCCGGTCCCCCGTGACCTCGACGTACACCTCCTCGATCAGATGCGTGTCCTCCTCGGGACGGAGCACGACCACCCGCAACCGGTAGAACCCCGCATCCTCGAAGGTGCGCTCCACCACCAGCGGCCGTCCGGACTGCTCCACGTCGGCGACACCATCCCGCTCCAGATCATCCCAGGACACGAACCCGCGCAGCGGCCCGGTGCCACCGCTGACCAGCACCACCCACGCACCGCGCTCGCCCACCTCGAGCTCGAGCGGACCCGCGATCCCGGCGCCGACGATCGGTCCGCCCTCGGCGTGGTCGAAACCCCCATCGTCCACCGCAGGGGTCGGAGGCCGGTCGTCGGCTGCCGAGGGCGGACCCGATGCCTCACCGCCGACCCAGCCCCAGACGGTGTCGACCGCGTCGCGCACGGTGCCCAGGTCGGTCACCCAGTCGGGCAACCAGTCGCACAGGCTGGGGGTCACCGTCCCGGAGGGGTCCACGACGTCACGGGCGGCCTCGGCCAGGTCGTACCCCGCGCTCATGGCCTGGTGGAACTCCTCGCCGGAGGCCTGTCCGCGCTCCATCGTCCGCGGGGCGAGCTCGGGGTCGTTCCAGTCGTCCACGACCCGCCAGGTGTACCGCGACTCCGCAGCACCGTGGACCATGTCGCTGCCGCGCTGGGCCAGCTGGTACACCCCGGCCACGCTCGCGGCCACGCCCGAGACGAGGAGCACGGCACCCGCCACCTTCAGCACGATCGGGGCGGTCACGACCGCGACTACGGCCGTGACGACCTTCGCGACCCCTCCGGCCACCCAGCCCAGCACGGCGCTCACGGGGCCACCTTCCGCAGCGTCTGGGCCGTGACCAGCTCCCCGTCGAGATAGCTCACCACCACCTCGTGATGCGGGTACACGACCACCTCGTGGTCGGGGTGAGCGGGGGTGGGAACGGCCATCGTCGGCCCCGACGGGCCGAGCAGATCGGCCACCTCCGACGCGGTCATGCCGTGGACCAGCCGGGTCGGGTCGGTGGCCGCGGCCGGCCCGCCAGCGGCCGGCCCGCCAGGGCCCGGTGCCACGGTCGACCTGGCGATGGGCTCCCCGTCCAGGAAGGCGACCGTCAGCCCCACGTCCGGGTAGCTCCACCACTCGAAGCGGACCGTCAGACGGCTGGTGGGGGCGTCCACGCCGTCGGTCAGTAGGAACACCGTGGGCAGGCCGTGCTCATCGAGCAACGAGCGTTGCGCGGCACTGGGTACCGGTGCTGCGTCGGCCGGATCTGCGCCTGCGGGAGAACCGGAGCTGCGCGCCCCCAGCACCGCTGCGACCGCCAGCGCGAGCAGCCACACCACGAGCCCACCGGCCACCCACATCCAGCGGCGCCCGCGCGAAGGCACCGCTTTCGGTCCCCGCACCACATCCGCGTCCGCACCGATGGTCCCCACTGCACGCCTTCCGCGGCCCAGCGCGGCGGTGGCTCCGCAGGGCACCTCCTCCCACGTACCACCGCCGTGTTCCAGGTTGCCCCGCGGGACCGCACACCGTGATAGGGGAGATGGACCCGCGGGCGGTGTGGTCCCGTAGCGGTCACGACGGTGCGTCGTCGCTAGTCATCATGGAACGGCCGGCTCCGACCGCATCTACGTGGGTCTTCCACCAAGCTGTGGTGCGTAGCCGCAAGGCGGAGCCATCATTGAGGAAGGAGCCGACCGTCCATGGCTAGTAGCGCAGACACCCCGTTGACGTTCATGGGGTTGGATGTCTACAAGGACTCGATCAGCGTCGGGCTGCTCGAGCCCGGTGTCGATGACCTGACCTGTCATCCATTCGGTGTCCGAAGCGGTCAACCACCAGTGACAGGTTTCGCCAGCGGCCCACCGACCCCAGCGATGCGCAGCCTGCCGGGATCGATGTGCGCAGGTCGGCGCCGAGACCGTCGAGTTCGTCGTCACTGCGGTCTTGGTCTCCCACCCGGCAGCCAAGTGGGCCGCGGACTCCTAGCGGGCTGGCCCGTGCCCGATCCGGCTTCGTCACCGCGGTCCTCGCGGCGAAGGACCGCGGGGTTGCTGTCACCCATAGCTCGGGCAGTGCGTTGTCGCCTGCCCCGGTGACGGTTCACGGGAGTGACCGAAGGAGCCGCCAATCGCACAAGGGCTGCTGTTGGCTGCGACGTCCCCATGTTGCTGAGCCGCGTTAGGGCGCCTCGCCGTTGGCCTGGAGTGTCCGTTTGGCTCGTCGTGCCAATCGGGACGTGGCCAGCGGCATAGCCAGGGTGACGACGACACCGATGGCCACGATCCGGATGAGGTCGGCGTCGCCAACGAGGGCGACCGCCAGCAAGACGAGCAGGGCGACGTACGCCGGGTTCGTGAGGGCGCGCCAGCCCGCGTGACCAACGATCCGGTGCGCAGCGTCGATGACCCGCTCACGCTCCGAAGGCTCCGCGACCGACGCGCCGCTCCACACATGGCGCATCGTGGTCTGCTCACCGCCCGACACGACCTGCTCCCTCACGCTCCGCCGGGTCTGCGTCGAGGATGCCAGACGGGCGCAGCCGAGGCCATGGACGATCCGTCGGCAGACGTGACCGACCCCGTGCCTGGTCCAACGACCACCGTCTGAGCGTGGGCCCCGCGATCCGCCTACGGGGTCTCGCAGAGCGTGAAGGGCTACCCCTCGAGCCGCTGAACAGCGGTGGTGTAGACGTCGGCTCGGGAGCGCACGGCGATGACCCGGAACCGCGAGGGGGTGTAGCTGTCCGGTAGGAGCTGGTACACGATCCGGTGCGAGGGCCCGCGCAGGGTGTCGCGGCCGAACTTGACCTTGCGGTAGGCGGACAGGTTACCCGTGCTCGCCCGCCGGTCGAGATGCTCCCCGAGCTTGGGGTCGGCCTTGATCGCCTCGATCTGCTCCAGGTAGGCCAGCCGCAGGTCCGCAGGCAGCTCGCGGAAGTCAGCGATCACGTCCGGATGCCACTGGTAGACGACCTCGCTCACGTCGCCTGCTGCTCGACCTCCGCGAGGAAGTCCGCGGTCGTGCCCTCGTGGAACCGGCCGTCGTCACGCTGGACGACGAGGTCGACCAGACCGATGTCCTCAACCAGGTTCTCGGCCTCCAGGAGCTGCTCGTAGCGCTTGGGGGACATGAACACGCCTTCGATGCGCCGGTAGGCGCCGACGAACTCCACGGGGAAGTCACCCTCGCGGCGCACGCGCTTGAGGAGGCCGGTCAGGTTCTGTCGGAACTCGTGGACCCCCCGTGGGGTCGTGGGCAACATCGATGGCATCGTCCACCTCCGTCCCACTTGTTGTACCACTTGCGACGTTCGGTCGCCACCGCCAGCGTAGGATCGGCCCCGCCCAGGAGGTGGTTGTGTGCGGCTTCAACGGCAACGGACACCGTTCGTGCCCCCCCCACAACGGGGACTCGCGCTCGGGTGGCCATGGTTGAGTACCCGGCGGTCGACACACCGAAGTCCGCCCGCGCTGGGGACGTGTCGCCCGTAACGGGTCCGCACGGCAGCGGTCCCTGTGGCGGAGGCCCGTCCCGTGACAACGGCGTGACAACGAACGCGGGGTAATCGGGGGACCCCGGCGGGTCGCGGTCAGGATGCCCGAGGTGCGAAAGCCTGGTCAGACGCGGTGTCGGCACTCCGGGGCCATCACGGGAGACGACCTCGCGATAGTTCAGGTCCGTGTGTCCTTATGGACATGGGGGTTCAAGTCCCCCCTCGCTCACCACCTTCGTAGGCCGGTCTAGCGCCCCGTAGACGCAATAATCGCTCGAACGCCTCCGCCGAGCCGCGGGGGCGTCTCTACGTCCGTGACATCGCGTCCCATTGGCTCTGGTGCTGTGTCGGTAGGTGGTCATCCGTCTCCGAAGATGGCGGTGGCGGTGATCTCGGCGGCGGTGGCGTCGTCGCCTTCGAGGGCGTGGGCGTAGACCTGCAGGGTCACGGCGGGGTCGGCGTGGCCGATGCGTTGCGAGACGACCTTGATGGGCACGCCTGCGCGGAGACTGGTAGTGAGCAATGTTGCTCGTTGAGGACAATGATGGTGCGGGTGTCGAGCGCGATGGTGCGTTCGCTGTCGTCGCTCTTGGCGTCGCGTTGCAAGACGATGACGCCGTTGGCGACGGTCACGGTCTGACGGATCGTGAGCCGCGCCTGGTCGAGGTCGAGATCCGACCAGCGCAGCGCGAGCGCTTCGGCCCGTCGCAGGCCGGTGGTGGCGATGAGGAACGACAGGGCGTGGTGCCGGTCACCTGCGGTCAGGCTGTGGTCGAGCAAGGTGACGAGGTGTGTGCCCTGCATCCGTGGACTGCGGGTGCCCGTGGCAACCGTGGTCGGCATGGTCGCTGACGGGATGACCATCGAGGAGACCCTGGCCGACTGCCCCTACTCGGAACCCGAGGACATCGCTGCGGCCCTGCGCTACGCAGCCGAGGCGGTCCGTGAGGGTGAACTGCCGCTGCGTCCGGTGGGATGAGGTTCCTGGTCGACGCGAGCAGGCAGCGCTGCTGCTGGCCAACCTCGCCTCGGTCGAGACGGCCCTGGGGGGCGGCGCCATCGTGGTCACCGAGGACCGCCGGGTTCGCGTCCACGCGTTACCGATCACCGAGCCCGGAGCGGACCCGCGCACCTGGTCGCTCTCAAGCGGGTAGCGATACCGGGCGTTGCGCACGGGTTGCTCGGGCTTCAGCGGGGATCGGTGTCGTAGGCGTTGCCGCGATGCCGGATGGCGATGACCCGCACGGTCTTGTCATCGCGTAGTCCGTAGATGATGCGGTAGATCCCGACACGGTAGGACCGCAGGCCAGTGAGGCGACCACGCAGCTGATGTCCAAGATGCGGGTCACGCTCGAGTTCGCGGAGCGCATCGAGGACCGCATCGGCGAGCAGGAAGTCGAGCGCTGCCAACGCCTCTCGGGCGGTACGGGTGAGGTAGATGCGGGCCACTACGAGCGAGAACGGGCAGCGTGCTCGGCACGGACATCATCGAGAGATGTGATCTCACCGGCAGCCAGGTCATCGAGCCCACGCCGGATAGCGACGAGCGTGTCCTCATCGGAGAGGATCTCGGCGGTCTCTTCCAGGGCTTCGTACTCATCGACCGGGACAAGGACCGCGGCAGGTCGACCGTGCCGCGTGACCGTGACATGCTCACGACGGTCAGCGACCTCGTCGAGCAGATCAGCGAGGTGGGTTCGGAACTCCCGGACGGGCACGGTCTTCGACATGTTGGCGAGTGTACCTCTTTGTGTACGCACAGGCAGCTGTGCGTACTGACGTTCACGGCAGCGACATTGCATCACACGGGCGTAGTGCCGCGGTCCAAGTGGCGGTTGCCATGCTGCAGCTCGTGCTGCACACTGAGTGGCATGGACCCGCTGAGTCGCAAGACCATCAACTTCGACCACACCGACACGCCGGTGGTCGGGCCGTTCCTGGATGAGGACTCTGCGGAGCATGCTGCGCTGGAGCGGCTCGTCGGGGAACGGCTTGCATCCGACTCAGCCGAACTCCGTGCGCTGGTGATGCTCGGGGTGCGCCGGGTGCAAGAGGCGCTGCTAGAGGACGCCTACAACCAGGCGGTGGACGCCGGGGACTTCGACGACCCCACCGCCTGGGTCGAGCAGACCACCCGCGCGCGGCGACGTCGACGCAGCCCGGCGTGAACACCGCCAACGAACTGCTGCGCGGCAGCGTGTGGTCGTTCCGCTACCTCGAGGACGATGAACCGAAACCGATCGTCATCGTGTCCAACGATGGCCGGAACCGATCACGGTTCCAGTGGGTCCATGTGGTCCGCATCACGACTCGACCGAAGCGTGCCCTGCCGACCATCGTGGAACTGAGCGACCGTGACGCCCCACTCACGGGACGAGCGATGACCGACGAACTCGAACTCGTGCACAAGGACGACCTCGAGGCTCGCCGCGGCATGCTCAGCCCACCCACGATGGACGCGATCGACGTCGCCCTGCGCCACGTGCTCGCCCTGCACTGACCCGATCCTCTCTGAGGCAGCGCTCCCGCATCCGCGGACGCACCGATGAGAACCGTTCCCGAGCATCGCTGTAACCGCCGTTATCTCAAGCTCGGGATAACAGTCCTTGCGGCGAACAACCGCATAACGGCCGAGTGCGGTCCTGCGGGCTTCAGGGTCCGGATCGCTGGCTGCATCGGGTCTCCTTGGAGGGCGGAGACCTCGTGGGTCTCGCGTCGGAGCCGGTCGGTCGCGGGGACTGCGAGTGGATCTTGCTCGATGGGTTTGGGGGTGTCGCGTTGCATCTCACGGTGTTCGGTGGCGACCTCGGTGTGTCGCCGTCGAGCAACGGCAACACGCCGAGGTGCACGACGAACCTGCCCGTCCGTATGGACCTCGTGCCCGGCGGATGTGAGCTCCCGTCGTTTCGTGGCGCAGGTGCCGAGAGCGCGGAGACCGGCTCATCGCGTTCAAACGACTGTGCCGCGCTGCTACACGGCTGCTGGCTCGCCAGCATTCCGCCAGATCACGTGAGCATGGCAGCTGATAACCACATCTTGTGGGGGCTTCGAGCAGCTGTACAGGGCAGGCCGTCCCGGTCGGCGTTCCGTCACGCCACCACACCGAAAGGCAAGCCACCACGGCGTGCGTTTCGTCATGCCACCGGCCAAACGGGCCAGAGACCGCAGCCCAGCGACGCCCAGACGGGCCCGACAGCCCCGAAACGGCGAAAGGAAGCGCTCCCGCACCTAACTTCCAAACGGTAACGGGAGAACTTCCAATGGAGCCGTGGTGGGCGAGGGGGGACTTGAACCCCCATGTCCATAAGGACGCACGGACCTGAACCGTTCGACAGCGCCCTTGCCGGCAGCTCCGAAGTCGACTTGGAACTTCGAAGCTCCACTTCCGAGTAGCCTTCGGAGTTCCTTCCTAGTTGCTGTAGGGGTTTCCATGCTGGCGTTGGTCACAGATGCCGTCGCTCGGATGAGGGAAGCCGGCACTGATCTAGCCGACGTCGAGGCGAAACGAGCGGAAGGTGGCTTCCCCTCCAGTGCGATCGAGTCCGTCTGCGCGTTCGCCAACACCGCTGGGGGCCTGCTTCTGCTCGGCATAGACGAGGCCACCGGCTTCGGTCCCGTCGCGATCGACGCAGCCGCTCTCGCTTCGGACCTCGCAAGCCAGGCCGCCCAACGCATCCAACCGCCTATTCGTCCGACTATCGAGATCGTTCAGTTCGAGGGACGCAGCATCGTCGCAGCCGTGGTGGAAGAACTGCCCCGAACACAGAAGCCATCGTTCATCGAGGCCCGCGGCATGGCTGCTGGCAGCTTCATCCGGACGCACGACGGGGACCGTCGCCTCACGCCCTACGAGGTCCAGGTCCTGCTCGCGAGTCGCGGTCAGTCGACCGAGGATGAGTCCATCGTCGCCGGTGCGACGCCAGAGGATCTGGACACGAGCTTGGTTGCAGCGCTCATCGACCGGCTGCGGCGCACCCGTGGTCCCTCCTTCGCCGACCGAACCGACACCCAGATACTCCGGATGGTCGGCGTCCTCGGTTCAGGCGGGACTACCGACCAGCAACGGCCGTGCCCCACGGTCGCTGGGCTGCTCGCCCTGGGGCGCTACCCGCAGCAGTTCTTTCCGCAACTGGACATCACCTTCATCGCATACCCAACCATCACTGGAGAGCCAGCGGCCGAGGGCACCAGGTTCCTCGACAATGCGTCAATCGAGGGCCCGATCCCGGTCATGCTGGTAGGCGCAGCCGCTGCGATCCAACGCAACATCCGCCGGCGGTCCGTGATCGACGGACTGCTTCGCGAGGATCGATGGGAGTACCCGGAGGAGGCCATCCGCGAGGTTCTCGCCAACGCGCTTATGCATCGAGACCTATCCAGCGATGCCCGCGGCACCCAGATCCGAGTCGAGCTGTACCCGGATCGCTTGGAGATCATCAGCCCGGGTGGCCTCCATGGGCCCGTCGATCCTGACGCGCTGCTGAACGAGCCAGTCAGCTCTTCACGGAACGCTCGCCTCGCGAAGCTTCTCGAGGACGTGGTCGTCCCCGGGACCAATCGCACCGTTGTTGAGAACCGCGGATCAGGGCTCCTGGCCTTGGCCCACTCGTTGCGCGCTGCGGGGATGGAACCCCCAGAACTGCGGGACAGCATCCGAGACTTCCGGGTCAGGCTTCGCAACAGCACCCTGCTCGACGACGAGGCTCTGCGCTGGCTGGGAGAGGTCGGCACGGGCCGGTTGTCCGATGCGCAACGCTTGGGCTCGGCCTTCGTCAAGAGGCACGGCCGGATCACGAACGCCCAGTACCGCACACTTGCCGGCGTCGACGCTGCGCGTGCCTCACGCGACCTCGCTGGCCTGGCCGACGTCGGCCTGCTGCGTCGGATGGGTGATGGCCGTGGATCCGCGTGGGTGCTCGCGAGCGAGCGGCCCGAAACCGACGGGGGAGCACCTCGCCTGAACGTCGACCTACCGGAGCGCACCACACCGACGACCGAGCCTTGGCAACTGGATGCCATCCGAGACGCCCTACGCGAGGGTCCCCGGTCCACCGCTGACCTGGCAGCTGCGACCGGGATCGGTACACCCCGAGCCGTTCTGTACTGGCTGAAGCGGCTTGAGGAGTCTGGGCAACTTGAGCCGACCTCGCCGAGACGGAGGAGCCCCGGCAACCGCTGGCAACTCCTGCCGCCGCCGGAAAGCTGAGATCCGTTGTCACCGGCATTCGAAACGCCCCCGCTGGGAAGCGGAGGCGCTCGAGCGATTATGGCGTCTACGGGCCGCTAGACCGGCCTACGAAGGTGGTGGGCGAGGGGGGACTTGAACCCCCATGTCCATAAGGACACACGGACCTGAACCGTGCCGGCGGCGTGTCGCTCGGCGTGCCTGGGTGGCGCAGAACGCCTCTGACATGGGGAAACACACCGGTGTTATCCCGCACCATGCCGGCAAGAACCGCGTCGTTCCACGCGGTGTGGTGTCACGATGGTGTCAAAGCGCAGCCGTGAACCAACGTCGCGGTCACCGAGATCAGGGCATCCTCGCTCAACTCACACGGCGTCCCGTGCGTCCGCAGGCAGCCGCCTCCGACGCCCGCATCTCAGCCACTTGAGAAGGCCAATTCTGGGTTACACTTATTGCAGATATCGTCCTAGGAGTTGTGCATGCCCACGACCAGGGGGGATCGGTTCGCCGCACTCGATGCGCAGCTCGAGTCGGCGCTGCGCAACGCCGGCGACCGGACGACAGCCGTCGTCGTCGGCGACGGCGATCCCATCGAGCTGCCACCCGAGACGCTCAAGACCCTGCACAAGGTCGTCCACGGGCTTGCCTCGGGTACCGAGCCGACGCTGACCACGACCGAGGCCGCCGACTTCCTCGGTGTGTCACGGCCGTACCTGACCCGCCTTCTCAAGGCCGGCAAGATCCCCTACCGCAAGACCGGGAACCGTCACGTCGTACCCGCCAGCGCGCTGCGCGAGTTCAAGACCAACCGTGACCGCCAGCTTGACCAGCTCGACCGGCTCGCCGCAGACGAGGAGGACCTGGGACTGCGGTGAGCCACCCCGACGACCTCGTCGCCGTCCTCGACGCCAACGTCCTGTACCCGCAGTGGCTACGAGATGTCATGCTGAGCCTGGCCGCGATGGGCTACTACGAACCCCGCTGGTCCAACCAGCTCATCGAGGAGATGCGCCGCAACGTCCTGGCCAACCACCCCGGCATCGACCCTCAACGTTTCGACGACACCACCATCCCCGCGCTGCATGTCGCGTTCCGTGACGCCTGGGCCGACCCGCCGGACGCACTCATCGCCACCATGGACAACGCGACCGACGATCGGCACGTGCTCGCCACCGCCATCGCTGCGGAAGCGCACCTCGTCGTGACCAGCAACGTCAACGACTTCGCATCACCCCGCTACGTCACCTCAGGACAGGTCGCGATCGCGACACTGACCGAATTCCTCCTCACGGTGCTCGAAGACCACCCGGACCTCATGGCGACCATGCTGCTGCACCTCGCGAGCCGTCGCCGCGGCGTTGCGACCATCGCGGACGTTCTCGACCAGCTGGCCCGCAACCACGCGCTGCAGACCTTCGTCAGTCGCGCCCGGGATCAGCTTCT
>PWEU01000130.1 GCA_003554005.1 Nitriliruptoraceae bacterium | reverse complement strand
CGTGCACAGGTCGTGATCCCAGCCGCGATCCGGCGGCAGCTCGATCTCGATGAGGGCGACCTCCTCCACCTCTCGGTCGACGACGCTGGACGGATCATCCTGCAACGGACCCCGGATGACCCGCTGGCGCGCCTGCGTGCCGCAGCTGGCGGGGTGTTCTCCGGGCTCGACGCCGTGGAGGAGCAGCGTCAGCAACGTGCGGAGTGGGATCGGTGACACCGGACGACAGCGTCGCTCTGGACACCAACTGCTTCATCTACCTGCTCGAGGACCCGAGCGATCGCCGGGCGCGGTTCCTGGAACAGGAGGTGCTGCGCCCGGCACTGCGAGGGGAGCGCGCGCTGACCACGAGCGCGCTCACGATCGCCGAACTGCTGGTGGTCCCGTACCGGGCCGGAGAAGCGGAGCGCGCTGCGGCGCTGCGCGCAGCGCTGGCCGCCTTCGACGGGCTGCGCATCATCGACGTCGACGAGTCGATCGCAGCGCGAGCCGCCCAACTGCGTGGCACTGCTGGCGTGACGCTGCCCGATGCCATCCACCTCGCCTCAGCGGCGGCAACCGCGGACGGCCTCCTCACCAACGACCGCCGCCTCGTCGACGCGGCACCTGGGCTGCAGGTCTGGCACCTGGACGCACAGCTCGGGTGAGTTCTCGCCGAGGTCGAGCCGCTGCAGCGACCACCTACGCATCCCGTCGGCTGAGGATGGCACTGGCCGAGCGCGGGGTCAACGGCGCGCGCTGACGCGACTCCGTCGCCGGGGCCGTTCGGTCCGTGTGCCGCGACCACCGGGTGGGGGAGGCGGCCCGACGGGACGACGACGCTGTGTCGGCATGGTCGAAGTTGATGGTCTTGCGTCGCAGAGTCTCCATGCAACACTCTCTGCAGCACATACTGCTGCACGGCAACCGCTCCCTCGAAACGTGTCGCAACGCCTCGTGATGGCTGACTCACGGACCGAGGCGCTCTAGCGGTTGTGAGGTGATCTCGGCGATCAACTCGAAGTCCTTGTCGAGGTGGAGGAGCACGAGCCCGGCCAGTTCTGCCGTCGCAGCGATGAGCAGGTCAGGGACAGGGGGAGCCCGGTGTTGGTCGCGGTCGGCGAGCAGGGTCTGGACCTCGACAGCGCGGTCTTCGATCGCCGGTGTGAGGTACTCGACCGGCATCGAGGCGAGCGGCGGCTGACGCAGCCCGGCCCGTAGCTCGTCGCCGGTTCGCGCGCTGTATCCGACCTCGAGCCGCGTCACGGTGCTGATCCGCACGAGCCCGCGCTCGACGCGACCCGCCCATGCCGCGCTGTCGGCACTGGTGCCAACGCGTACGAGCGCGGACTTGTCGATGAGCCAGTCCGTCACTCCCATGCCCGACGCATCACCTCGGGGTCGCCAAGATCCGCGAAGGTCTCGCCGAACCGCCGCAGGTGCTCGACCGTGACGGGCACCTCCGAGCTCGACGCGACACGAACCATCTGTCGGCGCAGAAACTCGGTTCGCGACAGGCCCAGACGCGCAGCCTTGACCTCGATCGCGGACACGACCTCTTGGGGAACACCCCGGATCAATAGGTCGGTCATCAGCGGCCTCCCCAGCGCTATCGCATGATATCCAAGTCGAGCTCGCAGCTGCGGTGGCAACGCCCGGTCAAGGTGTCGCGTCCAGCAGTTGCTGGGCACGGCTCGCGATGTAGTGGCCGCCGCGAGTTCGCGGACGTCCGGTATCGTATGACGCATACGATGAAAGGGATGCTGGTGGGCGCGGAGCTGATCGATGAGTTGGCCGAGGCGCTGGCTGCTGCCCGCCGAGGGGCGACCACGAAGCCGGTGTCGGTGACCGTGCCTGTCCCGCTGGCAGAAGCGTTCCGGCTGTTGGCTGACCGCGGTCTCATCGACAGCGTGTCGGAGGCGACGACGCACGCGCTCGAGGAAGCTCTCCAGGCAGTGATCGTCGGCATGCGACTCGATGCCATCTACGAAGCGCACCCCGAAGCCCGCCCCTCGGAGGACGAGGTGGCAGAGATGGCCGAACGCGCCGGCGTGAGTTTGCCGTGAGGGTGACCGTGGTGCTCGATGGCGCCGGCCTGCACGCCTGGGCTGAGCGCCGGCCCCCACGTCAGGTGTTGGCGGTTATGGAGGTCCTGCGCCGAGCGGGCGCTGGCCGGGTGCTGGTGCCGTCCGTGGTCACGGTCGAGGCGCTGACGGGCGACCCGCGAGATGCGTCGGTGAACCAGGTCCTCAAGCAGGTCGACGTGGAGGAGCATCTGCCGCTCACCCATGCTCGTGCTGCAGCAGCGCTGCGGCAGGGAACCGAAGGATCGGCCGTGGACGCCGTCGTGGCCGAGGCGGCCCTGCGAACGACAGCCGCCTACCTGATCACCTCCGACACCGACGACATCAACGCCTTGATCGACCGAGGCACGGGGCGGACGCTGGTCGTGACCGTGTAGCTCTGACACGCGGTCACAGAGCCACGCGAACCTGCGACGTCGCACCGCGTGCGGGACCTCCGCGTCCTCCAAGGAGGTGGCACCTGACAGAGCG
>PWEU01000285.1 GCA_003554005.1 Nitriliruptoraceae bacterium | reverse complement strand
TCGCCACCGCCCCCGACGGCACCACCCGCCACCTCGACCCCACCCCCACCGGCACCGTCGAACACGTCACCACCCTCACCTTCTGCGGCACCCACACCACCCCCGACACCACCCCCGGCCCAGCCGCACCGAGCGGCACGCCCGCACCCACCGCGCCGGCCACGCCCGGCGACACCACCCCCGACACGGCCGGCAGCGTCGCTGCTTCGGCTCCGGCCCGGGACGGCGAGCGCAGCGGGCAGAACGGCAGCGACGGGAGCCGCGACGACCGCCCGCGAACGACCCGCGACGGCGACGGCGACGCCGGCAGCAACGGCGATGCTGGTGAGGAGGTCGAGGTGCTCGGCGTCCGACTGGTCAGCCCCCTCGCAAGGACCCGAGCCGGCGCGGACCAGGCGCTCGGCCGGACCGGTGGAACGGCCGGCGAGGAGGCGCGCACACTCGCGCTGGCCGGCAGCGGGCGGTCGGACGCAGGGCTGCACCTGTGGCTGCTGATCGCCGCGGTCGGTGTCGGCCTGACCGCCGCCGGCACCCTGCTGCGGGCCCGGACCCAGCCGGTGACCGCGACGAACCCGGCCACCACCCCCGACGGCCCGGAGGCGGGACGATGAGCGAGACCGATCGGACCCACGCGCTGGCCATCGGCGCCCGCCTGCGCCGCGTCCGCCACCAACAGGGCATGTCGCTGGCCGACGTCCAAGCCCAGAGCGAGGGCCACTGGAAGGCCGTCGTCGTCGGCGCCTACGAGCGGGGAGACCGGACGGTGACCCTGTCGCGCCTGGCCGACCTGGCGGAGTTCTACGACGTCCCCCTCGGCGACCTGCTGCCAGACCCCAGCAGAGCCAGCAAGGCCACAGCAGGCCGCATCACCCTCGACCTGGTCCGCCTCGACTCCTCACCGGCGCGGTCGGAGCTGGCGGTGCTCGCCCGCTACGCCAGCCGGATCGCCCGCAAGCGCGGTGACCACAACGGCCGGATCCTGACCCTGCGCGCCGGCGACCTGGAGACGGTGGCGCTGGCGGTGGATCTGTCCCCCGAGGAGTTGCAGCAGCGCCTCGAAGCCGACGGGATCCTCCTCCACCTCGATGTCATCGGGGAGCCCGTCGCCGGGACCGCTCCGGTCGGCACGAGGACTCAGGGCGCCACGACCGCTCCGGACGTGGCCGACGACGTGACGGTCACGATCGACGTCACCGAACGGAGCCCGTCCCGCCGACGACGCTGAGCCGCCGTCGCCGGCGCGGTGGCACGAGCCGTCAGCTGCGGACCGCCAGGCGCCAGGGCTCGCGGTCGAGGAAGCCGGAGGCGGCGTAGGCGGCGAGGGCCGCTCGGTTGTCCGCTCGCACGTGCAAGGTGATCTGGCGGTCTCGGGAGGCCTCCAGCAGCGCACCTCGGACGGCCGCGGCCACCGCAGCGCGACCGAGCCCCTGCCCGCGCGCCTGAACGTCGGCCACGATGCCGGCGAGCTGGACCCCGTACCGACCGGAGGACACCGACCGCTCCAGCTTGAACACCGGAGCCCCGATGGGTCCGACGCACCAGACCAACCCCTGCCCGAGGTTGCTCGCGATGCGCTCGCGGTAGCCACGCAGACCGGCCTGGCCGGGATGGGGACCGAACCGATCATCGACGTGGAGCCGGACGGCGAGCTCCGCCAGCCGGTCGAGATCCTCGGTCTGAGCCCGCCGCAGCCCCGGATCCGGCAGCTCCCGCTCGTCGGGGACCCGGTCCGGATCGACGGTGAGGAACCGCTGGTCGTGGACCACCAGCGCCGGGTCCGTGCCCGCCCGCGAGAGCGCCGCATCGCCGGCGGCCCGATCTCCCACCAGCAGCCGCCACCGGCGGCTGGCCGCCGGGGCGGCGGCGATCGCCTCGGCGTCACCGCAGGGCACCAGCAACCGACCGGGGAACACCACCGCGAGGGCCCAAAGGTGGTCGTCGGCCGCCAGCCGCAGGGGCTCCGCTCCGTGGGACTCGATCGTGGACAGGGCGAACATGTGCCGGGCAGCGCCGCCAGCCGGAGCGTCCCAGTTGATCAACCGGTCCGCGATCGTCGGCAGCTCGCCGGACCCGACCCGCCGCCACTTCAGGCGCCGGCCGAGCCGTTCGAAGGCGAAGGGGGCTCTCACCCGGCGAGAGGGAGGTTGGGATCGACGGCCAGCCCGAGCCCCGAGGTGCGACCGACTGAGAGCAGGTTGGCCCCGCTGGCGGCGACCATGGCGCCGTTGTCGGTGCACAGCGGGATCGACGGCACCAGCAGGCGCTGCCCGTTGGCCTCCGTCTCGGCGGCGAACCGCTCGCGCAGCCGGGAGTTGGCGGCCCCCCCGCCGGCCAGCACGACCTGGTCGAGCCCCTGCTCCGCGGCGGCGCGAAGGGTCTTGGCGACCTGCACGTCGACGATCGCCTCCTGGAACGAGGCCGCCACGTCGGCTAGCACGAGCTCCTCCCCGGCCGCCTCCAGCCGGCGCAGCTCCCGGATCACCGCGGTCTTCAGCCCCGACAGCGACAGCCGGTAGGTCCCGTCGTTGAGCAGCGC
>PWEU01000062.1 GCA_003554005.1 Nitriliruptoraceae bacterium | reverse complement strand
TCCACTGGCTCGCCTGGGGTTCGCGGCAGGACCCGACCCTCGTGCTCGTGCACGGCGGTGCGGCCAACGCCCACTGGTGGACCGCCGTGGCTCCGAGCCTGGCCCGCTCCCATCGGGTCGTCGCCGTCGACCTGTCGGGGCACGGCGACAGCGACTGGCGGGAGGTCTACGACGGCGAGCAATGGGCGGTGGAGATCCTGGCCGCCGCTGCCGACGGTGGCGGGTCCGATCGTCCGCTGGTGGTGGGGCACTCCATGGGCGGGTTCATCACCATCGTGCTGGCCGCCCAGCACGGCCCGTCACTGGCCGGTGCGGTGGTGCTGGACGCCCCGGTCCGCCGCCCCGACCCGGAGTCCGAGGAGGGCAGGGGCGGCCGGATGTTCCGGGCCCCCAAGACCTACCCCGACGTCGCGACGGCGGTTGAGCACTTCCACCTGGTCCCGCCGCAGCCCTGTGAGAACGGGTGGCTGCTGCACTACGTCGCCCGGCACAGTCTGCGCGCCACCGGGGATGGCTGGACGTGGAAGTTCGACCCCCGGGTGTTCACCGCGCGCAGCGGACCCTCGTATCCGAGCCAGTTCGGTGATCGGCTCGCGCAGGCGGGGTGTCGGATGGCGCTGGTCAACGGGGAGCGATCGGCCATCGTCGATACGGAGGTCCGGGCCCACGTGACCGCCCTGCTGGCGGGCTCACCCGCCGCCGAGGCGGGGATCCCGATGCTGGACGTGCCCTTCGCCTACCACCACCTGTTGCTCGACCAGCCCCTGGCGGTGGTCACCGCGATCCGCGGCGTGATGGCGGCATGGCGGCCCATCGGGCGGGCACCCGCCGAGGTCCGCGGGGATCGCGCGGGTCGCTGAGCGTCTACAGCTTGCGCAGCCAGACGCGCTCCACGGCATGGTCGGCACCCTTGGTCAGGATCAGGTCCGCGCGGGTGCGGGTCGGCAGGATGTTCTCGACCAGGTTGCGCCCGTTGATCTCGTTCCAGATCTCCGTCGCCGTGCGGTCCGCCTCCTCGTCGGAGAGCGATGCGTAGCGGCGGAAGTAGGAGCGGGGGTCCTGGAACGCGGTATCCCGTAGCCGTCGGAAGCGTTCGACGTACCAGCGCCGGATGTGGGTGTCGTCGGCATCCACGTAGATGGAGAAGTCGAAGAAGTCCGAGACGAAGACCCCCCGCTCGCCGTCGGTCCCGGTCTGCAGCACGTTCAGCCCCTCGACGATCAGGATGTCGGGCTGCCGGATGAGCAGCTGCTGGTCGGGGAGCACGTCGTAGCGCAGGTGGGAGTAGACCGGCGCTCGGACCTCTTCGACGCCGGACTTGACCGCTCCCACGAAGCGGACCAGCTCGGCGGCGTCGTAGGACTCCGGGAACCCCTTGCGGCCCAGCAGCCCCCGGCGCTCGAGCTCGGCGTTGCGGTGCAGGAACCCGTCGGTGGTCACCAGCGCGACCTCGGGGTGGTCGGGCCACCGCTTCAGCAGCGCCTGCAGGATCCTCGAGGTCGTCGACTTGCCCACCGCCACCGACCCGGCGATGCCGATCACGAAGGGCACCTTCGCCGCCAGCGAGCCGAGGAAGGTGTCCGTCGCGCGGTGGAGGTCCTGGGTCGCGGCGACGTAGAGGTTCAGCAGCCGGGACAGCGGGAGGGAGACGTCGGCGACCTCCTCCAGTGACATGGCGTCGTTGATGCCGCGCAGCTGCGTGAGGTCCTGCTCCGTCAACGTCAGCGGGGTTGCCGATGCCAGTGCCGCCCAGTCGGCGCGGTCCAGGGCGACCCAGGGCGACGGGTCGAAGGTGTTCACAGGCGCCTCGTGCGTGGCGGTGGGCGGGCAGCGCGCAGCCTAACTGAGCACCAGCAGGACATCGTTCCGCCCGCTGCGGGCCCCGGCGGCCCCTCATCCGGGAGCGCAACGCCACCGCGGATACCGGGCCGGTGCCGACGGCGCGAGCGGTCCCGATCGACCGGAGGTGGGCGGATCGGCCCGCGATACGCGACACTGATCGTCCCTCGTGGACCCCTGGACGGGCTCGACCGAGGGCTGGTTGTCCAACCCACACCCCGATCACCTCCAGGAGCACCGTGGATCTCGGCGAGCGCCACATGGTCCTGCAGCGCCTCCTCGCGGCGGGGTTGGTGGTGCTGCTGGTGCCGATCTTCGTCGCGATCGGCGCGGTGGCCGACGAGCAGCCGGTCCGGGTCGGTGAGCCGGCGCCGCGCACCATCTTCGCGGAGTCGTTGGTCCAGGTCGCCGACGCCGAGGCCACCGACACCGCCCGCCGCACGGCCGCCGAGAGCGTGGAGCCGGTGCTGGCCCCGGATCGTGAGGCGCAGTCCGCCATCGTCCGGGACGTGCGTGAGGTGTTCGTCGCCCCCCGTGAGGTCCGCCGCCCCGACCCCGAGGCCGACGGTGTGATCGGCTCGCCGCCGCCTCCGGCCGAGCAGCGGGAGCGGCTGGCGGTCCTCGAACCTGATCTCGACCAGGACGCGATCGCGGCGCTGGTCGGACTCTCCTCGGGCGAGCTCGACGTCGTCGAGCGTGAGACGATCGACATCGCGCAGGAACTCGCCCGGCAGCGGGTCACCGAGGATGAGCTCGACCGCCTGCTGGAGGAGGTGCTGTCCGTCGAGCTCGCCCTGCGCAGCCTCCCCGGTGACAGCGGCTCGCGGATCGTGCGGCCGGTGCTGGAGGAGCACATGCGGCCGACGGTGACCGTGGATCCCGACGCCACGGCCGCGGCGCGCCAGCGGGCGGCTGAGGGTGTCGACGAGGTCGTCGAGACCTGGCGTGCGGGCGAGGTGATCGTCCGCGCTGGAGATGTGGTGACCCCGCGACAGGCGCGGGCGGTCGAGGAGCTCGGGCTGGCGGGCGGCGGACCCTGGCGGGCATGGTTGACGGCGACGGTCGCCATGCTGCTGGTCAGCGCCGTCGCCGGGGTCTACCTGTCGCGGATGCAGCCGATCGTGTGGGTGACCGGGAAGAAACTGCTGCTGCTGTCGCTGCTGGTCGTCGCCTACGCCCTGCTCGTCGTGGGCGTGACCGCCGTGGTCGATGCGACCTCGGCGGGCTGGTTGTTCGCGGTGCCGGCCGGCGCCCTGGCCATGCTGATCGCACTGCTGATCCATCCCGTGATCGGCATCGCAGCCATGCTGCCCGCCTCGGGGCTCGTGCTGCTCGTGCGCCCCGACGCGGGTTCTGTGGCGCTGTTCGCCGCGATCGTGGTGTTGCTGAGCGTCCCGCTGACCACCCGGATCGCGAAGCGGTCGGACCTGCGCTCAGCCACGCTGCGGGCCGGGGTGTCCTACCCCGCCGTCGCGGCGGTGGTGGTCATCGTGTTCGGGCCGACCGACGAGATCTGGGTCGCGATCGCGGCGGGTGCCGTCAACGGCCTGGTCACGGCGCTGGTGGTCCAGGGAGCGCTGCCCTTCCTGGAGACGATGTTCCGGCTGCCCACCGTGACGGCCCTGCTGGACCTCTCCGACCGCAACCACCCCCTGCTGCGGGAGCTCGAGGCCAAGGCGCTGGGCTCCTACAACCACTCGGGGATGGTCGCCTCGCTCACCGAGCGAGCCTGCCGGGCGATCGGCGCCAACCCGCTGCTCGGCAGCGTGGCCGGCCTGTACCACGACATCGGCAAGGTCCGGCAACCCCACTTCTTCATCGAGAACCAGCAGGGCATCGCCAACCCCCACGATGAACTCGAGCCGAGGGTGTCGGCGACGATCATCCAGAACCACGTGATCGATGGCGTGGAGATGGCGATCGAGCACCGCCTGCCGCCGGAGGTCGTGGCCTGCATCGGCAGCCACCACGGGACGATGCTGGTCAGCTACTTCTACGACAAGGCGATCCGGGCCGCCGGCGGCGACCGCGATGCGGTGGACGAGTCGGCGTACCGCTACCGCGGGCACAAGCCGCGGAGCAAGGAGGCGGCACTGCTGCTGCTCGCCGACTGCTCTGAGGCGACGACCAGGGCCATGGCGATGTCGCGGGGGACCCTGCCCCGCGAGGACATCGAGTCGACCGTCGAGCGCCTGCTGCAGGAGCGCCTCGACGACGGCCAGTTCGAGGAGTGCGACCTGACCTTCCGCGAGCTCCGCAGGGCGCGGGACACCATCGTCGACTCGCTGGTCGGGATCTACCACCCGCGGATCGCTTACCCCTCCAAGCCCCCGTCGGGCGGCGATGGTCCGGGCGTGACCACCGAGCGGCCGGCCGAGCCGACCCCGCCGCCGGTGCCGGCCCCGCCCGCCAGGTGAACCCCGGGTCGGGTCAGTCCGTCCGGTCCTGCCCGAGGGAGAACGCCGCGTCCAGGACGTCCTCGGCATAGGACCGGAAGGCGATCACGGTCTCCGAACCCCGGATGCCACCCACCTTGCCGATCCCGCCCGTGACCACCTCGGCGAGATCCTCGTTGTGGGGGACGCGGACCTTGACGATCAGGTCGTAGCGACCCGTCACCGAGTAGACCTCGGTGACTCCGTCGAGGTGGCAGATCGCCTCGGCTGCCTCGGGCACCCGGTCGACGTCCACGTCGAGCAGCACGAAGGCGGTGATCATCTGAGCATCCTCCTCGCGGGACCCGGCGGTGTGCCGGCGGCGTCCCGACCTACCGTAGTGGTCCGCATCCGGGTCGAGAGGCCGCCGTGGCAGGGTTCAGTGACCAGGTCGTCGAGATCGTCGCCGGCACCCGCCCCGGGGAGGTGCTGGCCTACGGCGAGGTCGCCGCCGAGGCCGGCAACGCCGCGGCGGCCCGTGCGGTCGGCCGGGTGCTGCGCGCCCGGGGCGCCGACCTGCCGTGGTGGCGGATCGTCACGGCCGGGGGCCGGCTCGTGCCAGGGCTGGAGGTGGAGCAGGCGGCGCGCCTGGCGGCCGAGGGCGTGACCTGCCGGGACGGCCGGGTGAGCCCCACCCCCTGCGATGATGACGGCACGGCGACGAAGAGATGTCCTCCAGATGTGCGCTGAGCGCACGTCAAGATGGTTCTGGGACGAAGAGACCGGCATCGTGCGTTGGCCAAGTTGCGGCGCGGATGCTGCCCGCATCCCGACATGACGTCCTCAGAGCACACCATCACCCCTACCGCACCAGTGGGTGAGCGGCACGAGGACACGCCCGAAGGTCGGCACCAGAGGCCTTCCGGCTCCGAACCCCACGTGCGAGGGTAGGCAGCGACGCCACCTTCGTTCCCACACCGCTTCCGCGGTCGAGCGCGCTCCCGCGCGTCTCGATCGACCTGTCACCGACCGTGAAGAGGAGGCCTGGTGAACGCCACCGAGCTCCCAACCGCCGAAGTCGCCGTCGAGGAACTCCTCGAGCGCTCATCCGAGCGCGGCTACGTGCTGCTCTCCGAACTGCAGGAACTCCCCGTCCCCGAGATCCACGGCGACACCTGGGTCGACGACGCGATCATCACCGCGACCGACCAGGGGGTGCAGGTCATCGACGACGTCGCTGACGACGCGCCCGAGGAGGTCGGCGACGCCTCCGCAGCGCTGACCACCGACCTGGTCCGGCAGTACCTGAACGACGCCGGGCGGCACGCCTTGCTGACCAAGGAGGACGAGGCCGACCTCGCCAAGCGGTACCAGGCCGGTCTGTCCGCCGACGTACTCCTCAAGGAGCGCGCCGACCAGCTGACCCGGACCAAGAAGGCCCGGCTGCGTCAGATCGCTCGTGACGGTGAGCGGGCGAAGGAACGCATGGTCCAGGCCAACCTGCGGCTCGTCGTGCCCCAGGCCCGCAAGTTCTCCGGTCGCGACCTCGACTTCATCGAGCTGATCCAGGAGGGCAACCTCGGGCTGCTGCGCGCGGTGGAGAAGTTCGACCACACCAAGGGCTACAAGTTCTCGACCTACGCCGTGTGGTGGATCCGCCAGGCGCTGCAGCGTGGCGTGGCCAGCAAGGGCCGCACCATCCGTGTGCCCGCCCACGTCTGGGAGCTGTACGGCAAGCTCCGCGCGGCCGAACTGCGCCTGCGCCAGCAGAAGGGGGGTGACCCCTCCGAGGAGGAGGTCGCCGACGAGGTGGGCCTGACCGTGGACCGGGTCCGCGAGGTCCGTGACGCCATGCAGGAGCTCGTCAGCCTCGACCGTCCGATCGGTGAGGACGGCGACGCGACGATGGGTGACCTCATCGCCGACGCCGCGCAACTCGACCCGGCCGACACGGCCCTCGAGGGCGACGCGCTCAGCCAGATCGACGCCGCGCTCAAGGCCCTCGACGACCGTGAGCGCATCATCCTCGTGCTGCGGTTCGGCCTCGGGGGCCAGGAGCCCCAGACCTTGGAGGAGATCGGCGCTCACTTCGGGCTCACCCGGGAACGCATCCGCCAGATGCAGAACCGCGCGCTCGCGAAGCTGCGTCACCCCTCCCGCGCCCACAACCTCTCCGGCCTGCTCGACGTGCTCGACCGAGCCGCCTGAGTCGCCCCACCCCCTGACGCCCGTCGGCTCTGCCGGCGGGCGTCGTGCGTGGGCCGGCCGCCGGCGGGTGTGGTGCGTGGGCTGGCCGTCGGCGGCCGGTCGTCGGAGGACGGTCGCGACAGGTCGTAGCATCGCGCCCGGTCGGGCAGGGGGAGCCGGACCGCAGCTGACGATCGAGGAGTGTCCTGTGGCCTCTGCTGGCCTGCTGACGCACCGCCGGCTCCTGGGAGTGGTCGCCGTCCTGGCGCTCGGGACGGTGATCGGACTCGCGTGGCTGTGGCCACGCGGGCCGGTCCTGCCCGACGACGGCGCCCCGCCGCTGGAGGCGCTGGTCGAGGGCGAGATCCACGAGGTCACCCTGATCCAGGGGGAGCCGGACGAGGTGATCGGGATCTCGGGCGAGCTCGCCCGCCTCGAGGTCGACCTGCTCGACGGCCCCGACGCCGGCGAGCGCATCTCCCTGGAGATCAACACCGACGGCTTCCCCGAGTTCCGCGTCGGTGACCGGATCCTGCTGGATCGCACGATCGGGGTCGACGGGGAGCTGCAGTACTTCATCACCGACTTCCAGCGGTTGCCGACCCTGTTCTGGTTGCTGGCGCTGTTCGTCGGGACCGTGCTGGTGATCTCCCGCTGGCACGGGTTCCGTTCGCTGGTCGGCCTCGCCATCTCGCTGGCCATCGTGGTGCGCTTCGTGGTCCCGGCCATCATCGCCGGGACCAGTCCGCCGGTGGTGGCCCTGGTGGGTGCCATGGCCGTGATGATCGTGACGCTCTACCTCGCCCACGGTGTGAACGAGATGACGACCTCGGCGATCGTCGGTACCGCGGCGGCGCTGGTGCTGACGGTCCTGCTCGGCATGTTCTTCATCGACCGGGCACGGATCACCGGTTTCTCCTCCGACGACGCGGTGTTCGCCCGGTTCGCCGTCGAGGGGCTCGACCTGCAGGGGCTGGTGCTCGCCGGGTTGATCATCGCGGCCCTCGGGGGGCTCGACGATGTGACGATCAGCCAGGCGTCGACGGTCTTCGCCCTGCACGACACCGACCGGCAGCTGACCTGGACCGAGTTGTTCGCCCGCGCCATGAAGGTCGGCCGGGACCACATCGCCTCGGTGGTCAACACCCTGTTCCTGGCCTACACCGGCGCGTCGATCGCCCTGCTGCTGCTGTTCTACACCGGTGGGGTCCCCGGGCTGGAGATCGTCAACTCCGAGGTGCTCGCCGAGGAGATCGTCAAGACCGTCGTGGGATCGTTGGGCCTGATCGCCGCCGTGCCCTTCACCACCGCGCTCGCGGCCTCGGTGGCGGTGGGAAGGCCCCCCGATGCGCCACCGCTCGGGGTCGGCCACCACCACCGGCCCGTGCCCCCTGCGGGGCCGCCGGCAGTGCCGGCTCCCGACGGCAGACGCGGTGAGGTGGGCCAGAGGTCGCAGCGCCCCGACCGCGACCCTCCGAACCACCGATGAGCGCTGGCCCCGCAGGGGGATGCAGCGGCATCGTGACCGCCCGGCACCCAGGCGCGATGACGGGGCGCCGGTCGGCGCGTACCCTCAGGGGCTGTGCCCGGGGCGGGTGCGTGTGGTCCGCGGTGATGAGGCGGCCACCGGGAGCCCCGCCCGCCCCGCATGTGCCGCGTACGGACGCTAGGGAAACCACCTCGTGAGCGATGTCACCCCCCTCTCCGAACTCTTCGAGCGTGGTGCGTCCCGCGGGTACGTGCTGCTGTCGGAGCTGCAGGACCTGTTCGATCCGCTCACTCAGCCCGACCCCTGGGTGGAGGACACCGCGCAGGGTGCCCGCGACCTCGGGATGCAGGTGCTGGACGACCTCGTCGAGGACGCCGACCGGCCGGAGGCCACGCCGCTGTCCGCCTCCTCCGACTCGGTGCGGCAGTACCTCAACGAGATCGGTCGGACCGAGCTGCTGACCCCAGAGCTCGAGGTCGACCTGGCCAAGCGCTACCAGGCGGGCCTCGCGGCCCATGTCCTGCTGGGGTCGATCGGGCGGGTCACCCCCCGACGCAAAGCTCAGCTGCGCATGGTCGCTCGGGGCGGTGAACGTGCCAAGGACCACATGATCCGGGCCAACCTGCGCCTGGTGGTGTCCGTGGCCCGCAAGTTCCGGGGCCGTGGCGTCGACCTGCTGTCGTTGATCCAGGAGGGCAACCTCGGCCTCATCCGCGGGGTGGAGAAGTTCGACCACACCAAGGGCTACAAGTTCTCCACCTACGCCACCTGGTGGATCCGTCAGGCGCTGCAGCGTGGGCTGGCCAACACCGGCCGGACCGTGCGGCTGCCCGTCCACGTCCACGAGCTGATGGGCAAGGTCCGCTACGCCGAGTTCGCCCTGCTCCAGCAGCTCGGCCGTGAGCCCAGCGAGCACGAGATCGCCGCGGAGCTCGGCCTGCCGCTCGAGCGGTTGCGGGAGGTCAAGCTCGCCTCCCAGGACGTCGCCAGCCTGGACAAGCCGATCGGCGAGGACGGCGACGCCACCATGGGCGAGCTGGTCGCCGACGAGGACGCGATCGACCCGGAGTCCTCCGCGACGGCCATCCTCGCCAAACGCGAGGTGGAACGCGCCCTGTCGGCGCTCACCGACCGGGAGCGCACCGTCCTGATGCTGCGGTACGGCCTGGTGGACGGCGAGGAGCACACCCTGGAGGACATCGGCGCCCAGTTCGGCCTGACCCGGGAGCGCATCCGCCAGATCGAGAAGAAGACGCTGACCAAGCTCCGCCACCCCTCCCGGGGCTTCCAGCTGCGTGGGCTGCTGGACAGCGTCGACGCACCGGGTTGATGAGCGGGACCTCGTTCGACGCGCCGCGGGGCCGTGACCACCAGGGCCGGCCCGGGACCCGGCGTCCGCCTGCGCTGCTGGCCCTGGTGCTGGCGGCCGCCCTGTTGCTGAGCGGCTGCGCTGGCGACGCCGGGGACGAGCAGGCCGCCGAGCCGTCCGGCGCCGAGCTCGAGGACCGGGTCCCCCTGGAACAGCTGGTCCCCGAGCCCGACGACCAGCCGCCCGCGGACGACGACGAGCCTTCCGGCGAGGTGGACGAGCCAGCCGGCGAGGTGGACGAGCCAGCTCCGGCCCCACCGGAGCTCCCGCCACCGCCGGCGTCCCGCGCCCTGGTCGAGGCCGAGGCGGCGTCCCTGCTGGCCGGGCTGCTGGAGCGGCGCGACGGTGAGCAGGTGGCGGTCCTGGTCGTGGACGAGCACGGGCGCGAGCTCGTGGCCCACGACGCCGACGTGCCCGTCCTGCCCGCCTCGACGTTGAAGATCGTGACCGCCGCGGCGGCGCTGGTCACCTTCGGGCCCGAGGCCCGGTTCACCACCCGGGTGGAGGCCACCGCGCCGGTCGATCACGACGGGGTCGTGCGCGGCGACCTGGTGCTGATCGGCACGGGTGACCCGGTCCTGGCGACGCCGGAGTACGGGCGGTGGATCTACCCGGTCCGCCCGCGGACCCCCTTCGAGGATCTCGCGGAGCAGCTCGCCGCCCACGGGGTGCGGCGGGTCGAGGGGGACGTGGTCGGCGTCGTCGAGCGGTTCGACGGGCCGCCGACGGCCTCCGGCTGGCCCGACCGCTACTTCAACGACTTCGACGCCCGCTTCGCCGACGGGCTGGCGGTGGATGCCGGCGTGCGCACCATCGTCACCTACCCCGAGCCCGACCCCGAGGAGGCGGCGGAGGACGGCGAGGTGGCGGAGGACGGCGAGGCGGCGGAGGACGGCGAGGCGGCGGAGGACGGCGAGGCGGCGGAGGTCGATGCCGAGGACGAGGACGAGGACGAGCGGGAGCCCACGGGCCCGCCGATCGTGCGGATCGAGCACACCAGCAACCCTGCGGAGCACGCGGTCGCGGAGCTGATCCGGCTCCTCGACGAGCACGACATCGAGGTGGCCGGTGAGGGCCGGGTCGGGGAGCCGGTCGGGGCGAGCGTGGGTCGGTTGGCGGCGGTCGCCAGCCCACCCCTGCGGGAGATCCTCACCTTCGCGGTCCAGCGCAGCGACAACCAGGTCACCGATGCGGTGTTCCGGGCGGTCGGCCGCCAGCGCACCGGGACCGGCTCCTTCGTCTCGGGCGAGCGGGCGCTGCTCCAGGTCATCGAGCAACTGGGCATCACCACCGAGGGGTTGGTCTTCGCCGATGGCTCCGGGTTGTCCCGCGACGACCGGGCGACCGCGCGGATGCTGGTCGAGCTCGACCGGGCGATGCACGCCAGCCGGCACGCGACGGTGTGGACCTCGCTGATGGCCGTGATGGGCGAGTCGGGGACCTTGCGCAGCCGGTTGCCGAACTCGGTCGCGACGGGCCGCTTCGTGGGCAAGACCGGCACCCTGCGCGATGTCGCCGCGCTCAGCGGCGCGGTGGTCGGCGACGACGGTCGGCGCTACCACCTCGCCGTCATCGCCAACGCCAACGGACAGGCGAGGTGGCTGTCGCGCACCTTCGTCGACGAGCTGATCGTGCTGCTGGCGGCTGACGTGCGGGGCTGCGACGTCCTCACCGCCAGTGGGGGTGACGGTGCCCTCGGGCGTCCGCCGGTGGCCGTGCGCTGCTGATCCGCCGGCCGCTGCTTCGCCAGTGCGGCCGGCCGGCCGGCACCTGGTCGAAGGCCGATGGCACCTGGTCGGTCGGCCTACAGCTGCTCGACCGGGTGGAGCCGCTGGCGCGGCCCGTACCGGGGTGGTCGCTGCCCGGCCGAGGTGAGCAGGCGGACGACCCGGCCCCGGTGCCCGGCGAAGGGGGCGAGCAGCTCGAGCATCCGCTCGTCGGTGCCACGGGGCTCCCCGGCCAGGTTCCAGGCGACGAGGTCCTTGACGTTGTGGTCACCGACCTCCACGGCATCGGCGTCCCCGGCGGCGACCCGCGCCAGGTGGGCCGCCGTCCAAGCGCCGATCCCCGGCACCGCGATCAGCCGTGCCAGGCGCTGACGGGGGTCGAGCGTGAGGGCGGCCTCGAGGTAGGCCACCTCCCGGCAGGCGTCGACGATGCGCCGGGCTCGTGCCCGTTCGATCCCAAGGGTGTGGAACGGTGCGGCGGGCGTGCGGCTCAGGACCTCGGGGGCCGGCGGGAGCCGCAGCCCGAAGGGACCCGGCGCGGGGGTGCCGAGGGCGCGCACGAGCCGGGTCCAGGATCGGGCGGCTTCCAGGGCGGTGACCCGCTGGGCGATGATGGTCGGCACCAGCACGTCGACGACGGTGCCCGTGCAGAGCATCCGCAGCCCCGGCCGACGGTGGTGGGCCCGGGC
>PWEU01000358.1 GCA_003554005.1 Nitriliruptoraceae bacterium | reverse complement strand
GAGGCGACCTACCTCGAGCGCTACGACGACCTGTTCACCATGGCGCACAAGACGCCCTACATCCACCTACGGGAGCCGGCGGTCGACCCGCTGTACGACACCAAGCCGGGCTGGTGGATGGTCAAGGAACTCAGCGAGCGCGTCGGACTGGAGGGCTTCTTCCGCTGGGACGACATCGAGGAGTTCCTCGACACCCGCCTACGCTCGGTGGGCTCCGACCTTGACGACCTGCGCTCCAACCGCGGTGTGATCGTCCAGGAGGGGCGTCCCTTCCTCGAGGACTTCGACCCCGGCTCCAGTCCCTTCGCGACCCGTTCGGGGAAGATCGAGCTGTTCTCCGACACCCTGGCGAACAACGGCCTCGACGGGCTGCCGGAGTACGAGGCGGTGGACGACCCGCCCGAGGGCTACATGCGCCTGCTCTACGGACGCCAGCCCGCGCACCCCTTCGCCACCACGCAGAACACCCCCGTGCTCAACGAGGTGACCCCGGAGAACGAACTGTGGCTCAACGCCGACGTGGCCGAGGAGCTCGGGGTCGCCGATGGTGACCGGGTGATGCTCGAGAACCAGGACGGCGTCACCGACGGCCCGATCAAGGTCAAGGCGACCCAGCGGATCCGTCGGGACGCGGTGTTCATGGCACATGGTTGGGGGCAGCAGTCGGAGCTGCTGAGCAAAGCCAACAACGTCGGTGCCAGCGACGCCAAGTTGCAGACCAAGTGGAACCTCGACCCCGTCTGTGGCGGTGCCGGACTCCGCGTGAACTTCGTGCGCATCGCATCGGAGGCCTGAGATGAGTCAAGCGTTCCTCCTCGACCTCACCCAGTGCATCGGCTGCACGGGCTGCGTCGTTGCCTGCAAGACCGGCAACGAACTGGCTCCCGGCGTCGACTACATCGAGATCCGCAACAACGAGCGGGGCACCTTCCCCGACGTGGTCGCCGGGTTCGACAACCACCGCTGCTACCACTGCACCGACGCGGCCTGCGTGAACGTCTGCCCCTCCGGAGCGCTGTTCCAGGAGGAAGGGCTGACCCGGGTCAACACCGACGCCTGCATCGGGTGCCAGTACTGCGTCCAGGCCTGCCCCTTCAGCGTGCCCAAGATGGTGGACGGCGTCTCGCGCAAGTGCGACGGGTGCCGTGACGTCACCCGGGCCGGCGGAACCCCGTGGTGTGTGGAGACCTGCCCGAGCGACGCCCTGCGGTACGGCGAGCGCGCGGAGATCGCCGCGGAGGCCCACCGGCGCGCCAGCATCATGCGGGAGAAGTACCCCAACGCCCAGGTCTACGGGGAGACCGAGGCCGGCGGGCTCGGGATGCTGGTCGTGGTCCCCGACGACCCGGAGGTCCTCGGGCTGCCCATCAACCCCGACATCCCGCAGGTCACCGAGGCCTGGCAGGACTTCGCCCAGCCGATCGGCGTCGGCGCCATCGGTGTGGCGGCGCTCGGTGCAGGCCTCGCCGCGATCATCGCCCGCCGCAGCCAGCTGCAGGGCGGGCACGGGCAAGAAACGGCCGACACGGCGGCTGCGAGCGCTGCCGCCGACCAGGATGAGGAGCGGTCATGAGCGAGACCCGCATCGCTGACGTCGAGGGTGTCGACCGCGCGGACCAGTTGCTGCGCTACCGCACCGGTCAACGCTACATCCACCTGCTAGTCGCCAGTTCCTTCACCGTGCTGTTCCTGACCGGTCTCCCGCTGATCTTCGAGCCGCTGTCCTTCCTGGCGGCCAATGGGTGGTCCCGGATCATCCACCGCATCGCCGCGGTCGGCTTCATGGCGGTCCCGTTCCTGTACCTGCTCGTCGACCGGCAGGGCGCCAAGGAGTTGATCGTCGACTCCTTCAGCTACGACAAGGACGACCGCCGCTGGCTGCTGCACATGGGCCAGTACTTCCTCGGCAACGCGGAGGGCATGCCGCCGCAGGGGCGGCTCAATGCCGGCCAGAAGCTGCACCACGCGGCCGTGATCGTCCTGGGTGCAGGGGTGGTGTTCTCCGGGCTGGTGCTGTGGATCTGGGCTGGCCAGCTCACCGACGTCCAGCTGTCATGGGCGGCACTGGTCCACAACGTCTCGATGCTCGGCCTCGTGCTGCTGCTCATCGGCCACATCTACTTCACGGTGGTCTACAAGGCCATCAATGCCATGCACACCGGGTACGTCCCACGCACCGACGCGGAGCTCGAGCACGCGAAGTGGGTCGCGGAGATGGACGCGCTGAAGTCCCGTGAACCCCAGGTACCCCCGGTCGAGCAGGACCCGCCACCGGGAGCCGGCACGCGGTGAGATGAGCTGCTCACGGTCGCCCCAGGTGACCTCCCGCTGCCTCCGACCTGTACGTGAAGATCGAAGAAGACCCCGACCGGTGGGACCCACCGGCGGACAACCACTGAGAGGATGCACGATGCGTACAACCCGCACACGGTCGCTGGTCGCGGCCCTGCTCGCACTGATGATGGTGCTGGCAGCCTGTGGTGATGGCGACAACGGCGAGGCCGCGGTCGACGACGCCGATGAGGGTGAGGAACTCGCCCT
>PWEU01000204.1 GCA_003554005.1 Nitriliruptoraceae bacterium | reverse complement strand
GTTCGTCGAGTTCTACGGCCCGGGGGTCGCTGCCGTGCCGCTGGCCAACCGGGCCACGATCGGCAACATGTCGCCGGAGTACGGCTCGACCGCGGCGATGTTCCCGATCGACGACGAGACGTTGACCTACCTCCGGTTCACCGGGCGCCCCCAGGAGCAGGTCGACCTCGTCGAGGCCTACTGCAAGGAACAGGGCCTGTGGCACGACCCGGACCACGAGCCCGAGTACTCCGAGACCCTCGAGCTCGACCTGTCCACCGTGGTGCCCTCCCTGGCCGGCCCGAAACGCCCCCAGGACCGGGTTGACCTGTCGCGAGCCAAGGACGCCTTCCGGCTCGCGCTCGGGGACTACACCGCCGACGACGAGGCCGTGGGCGAAGGCCTCGATGCGGGTCTGGCCAAGACCTTCCCCGCCTCCGACCCGGTCGCGGTCCCGGTGAGCGCCCCGCAGGACGGCTCACCCGCCCCGGTCGATGCCTCGGGCAAGGCGCCGGACACGCGGCCGTCCCGGCCGACCGAGGTGACCCTGGCCGACGGATCCGGTTTCACCCTCGATCACGGCGCCGTCACCATCGCCGCGATCACCTCCTGCACCAACACCTCCAACCCCTCGGTGATGATCGCTGCCGCTCTGCTCGCCAAGAAGGCGGTCGAGCGGGGGCTGGAGCGCAAGCCCTGGGTGAAGACCACGCTGGCGCCGGGCTCCAAGGTCGTCATGGACTACTACGCCCGCGCCGGGCTGACCCCCTACCTCGACAAGCTCGGCTTCAACCTCGTCGGCTACGGCTGCACGACCTGCATCGGCAACTCCGGTCCCCTGATCCCGGAGGTCAGCCAGGCCGTACAGGCGCACGACCTCGCCGTGGTCTCCGTGCTGAGCGGCAACCGCAACTTCGAGGGCCGCATCAACCCCGACGTGAAGATGAACTACCTGGCCTCCCCGCCGCTGGTGGTCGCCTACGCCCTTGCGGGCACGATGGACCTCGACCTGTTCAACGAGCCGCTGGGCACCGGCAGCAACGGGGAGCCGGTCACGCTGGCCGACATCTGGCCCTCCCCGGAGGAGGTCCAGACCGTGGTCAACCAGGCGCTCCAGACCGAGATGTTCGGGGAGAAGTACGCCTCGGTGTTCGACGGGGACGAGCAGTGGCGGGCGCTGCCGACACCGGAGGGCGACACCTTCGAGTGGGATGCGGCCTCCACATACATCCGTCGGCCCACCTTCTTCGACGGGATGGGGGCCGAGCCCGACGCGGTCACCGACATCACCGGTGCACGCGTGCTCGCCAAGCTCGGTGACTCGGTGACCACCGACCACATCTCACCAGCGGGCGCGATCAAGCTCGAGAGCCCGGCGGGGGAGTACCTCACCGCGCACGGGGTCGAGCGCCGCGACTTCAACTCCTACGGCTCCCGCCGGGGCAACCACGAGGTGATGATCCGCGGGACCTTCGGCAACATCCGGCTGCGCAACCAGCTCGCCCCCGGGACAGAGGGCGGCTACACCCGCGACCTCATCGGCGACGGCGAGGTGACCTCGATCTACGAGGCAGCCGAGCACTACCAGGCCGAGGGGATCCCGCTGGTCGTGCTGGCCGGGGCCGAGTACGGCTCGGGGTCGTCGCGGGACTGGGCCGCCAAGGGCACGCTGCTGCTCGGGGTGCGGGCCGTGATCGCCACCTCCTTCGAGCGGATCCACCGCTCCAACCTGATCGGGATGGGGGTGCTGCCGCTGGAGTTCCCCGACGGCCAGGATGCCGATGCGCTCGGGTTGACGGGCGAGGAGACCTTCGACATCACCGGCGTCACCGCTCTGGACGAGGGTCGCATCCCCGCCACGGTCACCGTGACCGCCCGGGACGCCGAGGGTGCGACCACCACCTTCGAGGCGCGGGTCCGGATCGACACCCCCGGCGAGGCGGCCTACTACCGCCACGGCGGCATCCTGCGCTACGTCCTGCGGTCCCTGCGCGACGCCTGACCCAGCCCGACGCCACGGCGGCCCGTTGGCCCCGTGGTCCGGCGGCCCGGTGGCCCCGTGGTCCGGCGGCCCGGTGGCCCCTTGGTCCGGCGGCCCCGTGGTCCCGTGGCCCGGTGGCCCCGTGGTCCCGTGGTCCGGCGGCCCCGTGGCCCCGTGGCCCCGTGGTCCGGCGGCCCCGTGGTCCCGTGGCCCGGTGGCCCCGTGGCCCGGTGGCCCCGTGGTCCGGCGGCCCCGTGGTCCGGCGGCCCCGTGGCCCCGTGGTCCGGCGGTCCGGTGGTCCCGTGGCCCGGTGGTCCGGCGGCCCCGTGGCCCCGTGGTCCGGCGGCCCCGTGGCCCGGACCGGACCGGTTCGTGCGGACGCTGGCGGGTCAACCGCGAGCGAGAAACAGCGACTATCCGCTGCTTCTCCCACCTGCTCGGCGGTGGGCCGGCCGTCCGCGGGGTTCAGCGTCGAGAAACAGCGACTATCCGCTGCTTCTTGCACAGAGGGCCAGCAGCGGGACACCGCCACCAGGCCAGCAGCGGGACACCGCCACCAGGCCAGCAGCGGGCCACCGCCACCAGGCCAGC
>PWEU01000090.1 GCA_003554005.1 Nitriliruptoraceae bacterium | reverse complement strand
GACCCGCAGAACCCGAGCCGACCTCATCCCGTCCCCCTGACAGCGACACGACCTCCGTCGCCCAGGCGAGAATCTACTGCGGCGACGATCCAGACCTGGGGGTGACCAGGGCTCGTCGACGTCCCGGGAACCCGACCGGGGGCTGGCTCGTCCCACCTGCCCGACGCGCGACGGGGAGGCGCTAATGAGGTCACACCGCAGCCGGATCGCTGCGGTCATGCAGCGACCGGCATGGCTGCGAGGCGGGCGTGGGATGCTGCTCGGCGTGGTGGTGCTGGCCGTCGCGTGTGGCTCGCAGCCGCTCACGAGCACCGAACCGGACCGCACGGCAGGCGAGATACGTCTCGAGCCCGGTGAGGTTGAGCACGGCAGCGGGCAGGAGGGCAGGATCGATGACCACGTGCTCGAGCAGCCACCGATCGACTACGCGATGCCCGTGATCGTGATCGAGCGGACCGGCGGCGACTTCCCGGACGGGTTCGCCGGGTCCGTGACGATCGTCCCCGGCGGCCAGGTCGAGCGCCGTCTCCCGGACGGCAACGCCAACGTGACCGAGGAGTCCTTCCAGCTCGACGCGTGGCACTACGAACGGATCGCGCTCGCAACCTGGAGCTACGCCCACCACAACCTCCCCGACACCCTCGCGCCAGGATCGTGTGCACCGGAGCGCGATGAGCTGGTCATGACCTACACCTTCACCGACCACCTCGGTCAGACCGTCATCGACACCTGCGACCACGACGTCTCCAGCGAACCCCTCTTCGACGACCTCGACGCCGTGTTCCACACCAGCGCCTCCTGAGCCCTATGCCCACCAGCCACATCATGCAACCGCAAGGACTCCATCACCGTGACTTCGGGCGGCACGTTGAGAAGCAGCTTCCGCCCATAACAACACGGGCGTTTCCGTACGATCCTCCGTCAGGCCAGGCGGCATACCGCTTCGCTCCGCCCAACCCCGGCTGCTATCATGGTGATAGCGAGCGAAGGTGAGGGTGATGGGTGACCTACTGATCCGAGACATCTCCCCCGAGACGCACGCCGAGCTCAAGCGGCGCGCGCAGGATGCCGGCGTCAGCCTCCAGGCCTACGTGGCGCGGCTGCTCGAACGCTCCACCGCCGTCCCCCCGGTCACCGACTGGCTCGACCAGCTTGAGCAGCTACCGCGACACCGCGGCCTCGCCGGCGCGGCAGCGGTCCGTGAGGCCCGCGACGAGCTCCCGTGATCTACCTCGTTGACGCCTCTGCCGTCGTCGACCTGCTCATCCGGAGCGACGTCGGGGAGCGTGTTCGTCAACGGTTGACCGACGACCCTGACACGGTGCTGGTCACTGTCGCGCACCTGGATGCCGAGGTCTTCTCCGCGCTGGCACGCCTCCACCGTGCCGGGGACCTGACGGCCGGTGAGGTCGACGAGCTGCTGCGACGACTCGCAACGCTGGATGTCCGCCGGATCCCCATCACCGGCGCACTGCTCGACGCCGCGTGGCACATGCGGGACAGCATCGCCGCGCGAGACGCGCTGTACGTCGCTGCTGCCCGCGACCTTGGCTGCGTGCTGCTGACCACCGATGGACGCCTCGCCCGAGCGGTACCCAACCTCGCGTTCGGGCACGCCGAGTAGCCACGGGATACCTCGACGATGGCCAGTTCAGTCACGGCACCAACCCAGGCGACTCCGGGCGTTGCGCATCGGTCGGACGATCCCAGCGTGCGCGGCATCCAAGAGGGTCAACGAAGCTCGGGGCTACCCCGCGGCTGCGATCTGCCGCTGGTCGAAGTCGACCACGACCGTGCCGGAGACCGCGTTGCCCTGCTGGGCGTCAGCGAGCCGGGCGAGCTCCTCGGCGACCTCGTCGGTGAGCGTGGTCGTCCCGCACCGGTCGCAGACCTGTGTAGGAACCTGGCGCACAACGACGATCACCGCTCGGGTGTCGTCGGTCTCGGTGATGAGTTCGTCAACGAGGTGGCCGCCCAGGTTGCAGACGGCGCACTGAGGTCGCTTCTCGTTCATCGCTTCCTCCGTCTCGTTCGACCGTCCGGGAAGTCCTTGCGGTCCACCTCGTACACGGTGGTGACAGTGTGCAGGGTGTCGCCGGGGTTGACCACCAGGATGATGTGGAACTCCCGCGTTCCGACACGACCGTACAAGCGCTTGCCGATGCGGCCATCGGTTGGGTTCTGCATCGTCTCACAGACATCATCGAGGTCGATGATCCCACCCACCTGGTCGATCGTGAGACCGAGCGACCGGGCCTTGCGGTGAGCATGGAGCGTGATGCGGTACGCCGCCACATGGTCCTCCCTTATCGGTCGCGGTCCTCTGACGTGGCTGCGCGCGGCGTCGCGCGAGCAACTCATGTTTGCCGATGGGTGCGACACGGAAGCGACGCCCAGCATCTGAACCTGACGATGACCAACGCATCGCGCGAGCATGGTCGAACGACCTACATAGGAACAACCGCCGTATGTGCACGATGCCTTCGACCGTCTGGACCGCTGAGTCGCTGCCCTGGGGTCCACGAGCGTCACGATCCCGACCGCGGCCCTCGCGG
>PWEU01000230.1 GCA_003554005.1 Nitriliruptoraceae bacterium | reverse complement strand
TGTGCTGGTGGATCCCGCGGGCACCGACACCGGCGTTGCCGACGTAGATGATGGTGTGGCCGGACGGGTCGAGGGTTTCGATGGCGGCGCGCACCGCCACGGTCTTGCCGGCGCCGACCTCACCGGTGACGAGACAGATGGCGGTCTCGTCGACCGCGAAGCGGAGGCGGGCGACGGCCTCGCGGTGGCCGGGATGGTCGAACAGTTCGGAGGGGGCGAGCTTCTTGGCGAACGGGGTGCGGGAGAAGCCCCAGTAGCGCTTCCAGCCGCCGCTGGTCTCGGTGGGCATCGCGGTCATCGTTCATGCTCCTGATCGGGGGGCAGATACGACAGGTGGCCGCGCAGCGCGTGGGCGTGGTCGGCGACCAGCGCGTCGAGGTAGCGGATGCCGGTGGGCGGGCCGGGCTCGGCGCCGATGGCGCCGCGCAGCTTGGGATCGACGTGGGTGCGAAGCTCGGCGGGGGTGGCCTGCCCGGCCGGCTCATCGGCGACCCAGACGGTGATCTGGGAAAGATCGGTGGGGTCGTAGCGCAGCTCGACGCGGCGGCCGACCAGGGCGGGGTCGACCTCGTAGAGGTTGCCGTGCAGCGACACGGTGCGGGTGGCGGTCACCGTGCGCTGTGCTGCCCACAGGAACGCCTCGGACAGCTTGTCGGGGTCAGGGGGGAGCCGCAGCGACGACGGTCCCGCGAGCCAGCGCTGCAGCGGGGTCTGTCGAGTGCCCTGGTGGATGCGGTGGTGGTAGACCTGCTCGACCCAGGCGGTGAAGTAGCGGTTGAGCTCGGCCAGGGTGTCGACCTGGGCGACGGCGACCTCGACGGCGAACTGCTCAGCGATGGTGCGATAGACGCGTTCCTTCTTGCCGCGCCCCTGAGGCCGGCCCGGTCTGGAGTGGGTGATGCGGATCGAGAGCCGGGCGCAGATGAGCTTGAGCTGGGTCGAGACGAACGCCGAGCCGTGGTCGATGTACAGGGTTCGGGGGATGCCGCGGCGGGCGATCGCGGCCTTCAGGCAGCGTTGGAACGACCACTCGCCCACATCCCGATAGAACGCCCCGTGGGGGATGAACCGGCTGTGGTCGTCAAGCAGCGAGAACAGCTGGGCGTGGCGACCTTTGAGCTCGCCCAGCGCGGGGCCGTCCCAGCCGTCGGCGGTCCACAGATCCCCGCAGGCGGCGGCCTCGAACCGGCCATAGGCGCGGTGGCGGCCCTCGAGCCGGGCACGCTCCAGCCCCGCGGCGGCGAAGAACCGCTGCAGGGTGCGCTCCGAGACCTCCACCCCGCCGGTGGTCGCGAGGATCTCGGCGATGTGAGCGGCCGAGCGGGCCGGGGCCTCACGTCGCAACGCTGCCGCCAGCTCGAGGATCTTCGCGTCGGTGCGCGGGATGCCGGCGTCGCGCCGGCGGGACGGCTTCAACCCGTCAAACCCGCAGGCGCGCCAGGCCTCAAGCCACCGGTAGATCGTGCGCGAGGTCACCCGCATCTGGCGTCCGTCTGCATCACGGTGCACCCGGCGGGCAGCCTCGGACACGACCCGGCCCCGCTCGGCCGGGGCCAGCCGCTCATCGGCGGCCTCGGCGATCACCGCCCAGCGTGCCAACGCGACCCTCGTGGCCCGGTCCGGTCCCATCCCTGCCTCCCGACCCGTCTCCAGCAACCAGATCGGGATGAAAGCCGGCCTCCACGGCACGCGGCAGGGGCTGATCGTGCCGGTCAGCCCAACAACCGGCCGGCGGTGTGGGCGACCGCGAACCGCCACGGCTCGACCGGCTCGCCCGACAGCGCCGACCACGCCTGCGCCGCCGACAATGCCGCCCCCACCAGCGTGACGATCCCGCCCCCCGCTGGCGGGTCCCGGCCCACCGGATCCGCCGCCCGGGCAACCTCAACCAGCCGGGCAGCGACCCGACCGCCCCGGGCAGCGGCACGCCGCAGCCAGCCGCGCACCGTGGCCGCTGGCACCCCCAGCTGCGCGGCGATCGGCCGATGCCCCACCCCGGCCGCCCAGGCCTGAAGCGCCCACCCGATCACGCTGGCCAGATCCACCCGACCCGACACCAGCACATCCGGCAGCAGCGAATGCGACCGCTGCTCACAGATGTCGCTGGCGCACCACACCCGCTGGATCCACACCCGCCCCCGCCGCGTATGGCGCGGATAGAAGCCGTCGAAGATCACCCACCCATGGCCGCACTCCGGACACGACGCCGGCCGCGGCACCTTGACCCGACCGCCCGCTTCCAACCAGGCATCGACCCGAACCTCAAGCACGAATACCATCTGCATCGGCTGCCGCAATCAGCCCACGACCCCCGGGTGTTGCACGCACCGCGGGGGTCAACCTCTTCCCGGACTGCGACAGCCTTGCCGACCCGGCCCCGTCTGGCAACGCTACGTAGTGACGCTCAGCCTGGCGGAATCACCCCCGCCCAGCGTCACAGAACGAGGCGCTCAACATGAGGTTGGAGCGGGGGCCGGGTCAGCCGAACCCGGTGCGTTCGATGGTGCGCCAGGCGCTGAACATCCGGTCCAGTGATGGTTGCCATCCGATGAGGCG
>PWEU01000158.1 GCA_003554005.1 Nitriliruptoraceae bacterium | reverse complement strand
TGAAGTTTTCTTTGTGTAACCATTTTCTAATCATTCTCCCTGAGTATCCTTCGTATGCTACTTTTTCGAACATTTCTTTTATTATTAAATACCTTTCTTCATCAAATTGCACTGAGGATATTCTGTTTGCCTTTATTATATTCACATAACCTATTGGAGCTGGTCCTGGTCTAATTCCAACCATACATTTGTTTCTATGTCCTCTTTTTACATTTATGCCTCTATTGTCATTTTCTAATTTTGCCTGTGAACAGAGTATCATTAGAAGGAATTTTTCATTTGGGTTGTTTGAGAAACTTTGTGAATGACACGTTATTAATTCAAGTTTTCCTTGATCCATTAGATCTACTATTTTTCCTAAATCTCCTGCATTTCTAGATAATCTGTCTGGTGCCCATGTAATAATTGCGTTATATTTTCCTTTGTTTATATTTTCTAGAAGGTAGTTAAACTTTGATCTTTGTCCTGTTTCTTTTGCTGAGTGTGATTCTGTTACTATTTCAACTATGTTTATTTTTTCTTTTTGAGCTTTTTCTTTCATTTCCATGAGTTGTCCATCTATACTCATGGCTTGTCTTTCATCTGATTCTGACGATTTTCTTGCGTAGAGAACGTATTTTAACTTTTCTAAAATTTTCATTATGAGGAAGGTACCAGTAAAGGGGGTGGAAGTCTAGGGATTTACAGAGTTTTCTATTATTAGAATTTCTTCAACTTTTATCAAATCCTTCATATTATTAATTGATATATTCTTCTATCAATTTAATCTCTTTGTCAGTTAGACCATATAACTTATATACTAATACATCTAACTCCTTTTCAAAATCTTTTTGTTTTTTAGGAGGGTGTTGAGAATTATAGTTAAGAGAAGACATGATCATAAGTATATTATCAAAAATTTCAATATATCTTTTTTGATTTTTAATAAACGGGTTTATAATAGGAATACTTAACAAAGGTTCTTTGTCTATTTGATAATTGTTACCCTGCATTTTACCTTGATATTTTAGCCAAAATTTAACCAAACTAGAATTCAACAGTCCCAATAAATATTTAATGTCTAACTCTAAAGGCTTGATAATATAAAAAGTCGCAGATAGGTAACACTCTCCTTCATTGAAAGAAAATGTTGGCTCGGCAGACTTTCTTGGTACCACAATCTTCTCTCCTTGGAAGAATCTCTCTTCCCTAGCTCGATGTAACCCATAAGGCTTATTGTCCGAAGTTATAATCTTTGCAAATTTATCCAAATGTTTTTTAATATTTGGAAACTCTTTCATTAGGTTTGTGTTCTTAAATCTTGAATCAGTGTAAATAATCCAATTATTACTTTTTTCTTTAGTACTATACTTACAAAAATGAGTCGTATCATAATAAGGTTTTAATATTTCCTCTTCATTTTCGAACAAATCAAGTTCTTGCCTTTCCTTTTCTGATAATACAAATATTCCTTCGCCCACTTTGTAGCCATCTCCCAAAATGTTACTGTTTTTTCGATTGAGTTTATCCTGCGGAATAACAATCCCTTGTGCAACTTCGGTCTCTTTTAACCATCTATTCCCTCCTGATTTAATTTTATCTACTATTTTTTTAATTTCTGGATGTAGAAAAGATATATTTTTATTTTTGTATTCCCTTTTTAAAAACTTACACTCAAATTTTTCAAATACTTCATTGATTATCTCTGACGGAGAATTCAAGAAATGTTCAAGCTCCCTATTGGTAGGATTGTCTTTTTTTAACTTACCATATTTAACGTTATATTCTTGATTATGTGAGCTTTTTTCTAGAAGATACACCATCGTTTGAATGCCTGCAGAACTAAACACTTTGTAATTTCCAAAGTCTATAAATCTATGAATCAAAGACTCGTCAAGAAATTTGTCTCTCATGATTTTAGCACCATAATTTGTAATCCAATTATTAGGGGCAATAAATGATTGAATCCCATGAGGATGCAATATATCTAACCCATAACATGCAAAAAAATACCACAAATCCATCTTCCCCATATAATAAGGGGATTGTTTTAAAAGCTTGAAACTATTTTTATCGGTATACTCCTTAACATACGGAGGATTCCCAATAACAACATCGAAACCTCCTTTTTCTTTAAAAACTTCACTAAATTCTAACTCCCAAATAAAAAAAGGTTGAATATTTTTTTCCTTTAATTTTTTTATTTCCTTAACCTTTTCTTTAACCTCTGTTTTTCCTTCAACAATCTGTTCTTTTAAAGACTCTTCTATTAATTCCCATTTAAGCTTATCTATATCTTTTTTAAGTTCATTTTTCTTACTTCTTCTAGATTCACTAAAATAAGACTCTATATTTCTTTCTAATTCCTTCATCTTTTTATTAGCACCCGAATCAAAAATAAAATCTAATTGAGTGGTACTGTCTGTTTTTTTAAAAAACAAATCCTTGTCAAAAAGCTTAATTCCTTCATAATCAGAAATAAGGCTGTTACCCTGCATAATCTTATGCTCTAGATTTGGTAAAGGAGAGGGTTCGTCTTCTTCTACAACTAAAGACAACCAAAGTCTGAGTCTAGCTATTTCTA
>PWEU01000353.1 GCA_003554005.1 Nitriliruptoraceae bacterium | reverse complement strand
GCCGGGTCCAACAGCCGGGTCCAGCCGCCGGGTCCAGCCGCCGAGAACGCTCCACACGATGCCGCCGTTCACCCGCCACCACCGTTGCTCCCGCGCCAACGACAGCGCACCGCCCACGGCGTGGCCGCGGGCGGTGCGTGAGGCGCAGGAGCCCGGGGGCTCGGGAGCGCAGGGGCTCGGGAGCGCAGGCGCTCGTGAGCGTTCAGCCGGAGCGCGGACGGTTGTAGGGCAACTTGGCGAGCAGGAGCGCCATCGTGCAGGTGTTGCTGACCGCGGCGAAGACCAACCCGGCGCCGACGAAGCCCGCGACGAACCGCGCGGGCGGGAACACCAGGCTCACCAGGATCGACACCAACACGAGCAGGCCGGCGGTGAGACGGACCTGACGCTCGAGGTCCCACCGGAGCACCCCCTGGACCACGGGTGCGCCTTCCGACTCCCAGGCGACGATGCCGCCCTCCAGGATCGGCAGGCTCGGCACACCGGCGTCAGCCAGGAGTGCCTGGGCCTGCCGCGCACGGTTCTCGGTGCGGCACGACAGCACCACCTCACGGCCCTCGTCCAGCAGCGAGCGCACCTCGTCGACGCGGCCACGGAGCTGGTCCAGCGGCAGGTTGCGAGCGTGCGGGACGTGGATCGACTCGAACTCACCGGGGGTACGCACATCGACGATGGTGATGTCGTCGATGCGTCCCCGCAGCGAGCTCGGGGTGTAGGAGCCGATCGGCACAGTGGTGGTCTCAGACATGTGGAGCCCTTGGAGTGGAGTGTGCGGTTCCGTCCGGGCCTCTTCGACAGGGCCGGCGGCGTCGGGACCGTAGCCAGCGGGACCCGGTGGGCACCGAGCGGCAGTGGCAACCGGGCGAACCCCCGCGGTCCGTCACCCCGCAGCGAGACGCAACAGCGGCCGTGGCTCGTCGACCCCAGAGCGCACCGCCAGCACGACGTTCAGTCCGTCACACCGAACCGGTCGAACACCCGGCCGATGGCGGCGTCGATGCCTTCCGGCGTCGTGCCGAACTCCGCCACGACCGCGGCGCGGACGGCGGCCCGTAGCTGCCGACGGGTGACGCCGTCGCCGCTGGGGGCCGTGGCCACGGCTGCCGACGGCACCTCGGCGGAGTTCCCACGCGCGGCGGCGTCGCACTGACCCGGGTGGCTCGCCGTCGCGCCCGACGCCGCGCCCCCCGAGGGTGGGCGAGCAGCGGGTGCTGGCCCGGTACCAGCGGCCGTCACCGTGACGCCACGCTCGCGGGCGCGCTCGCGGGCGAGGTCGGTCAGCACCGTGGTCGCATCGATCGGCAGCTCGGTCTCGCCACGGTCGAACAGATCGTCGATGTCGCGGGCGGTTATGAAGCGGCGGCCCATGGTGTGCCTCCTCAGGCGCTACGGCCGTCGATGGACTCGATCGCGGTCACGGCGGCATCGCGTGCAGCCAGGATGTCAGCCTCGGAGCCGGACATCCACAGCCGCCCGAACCGGCCCACCGAGGTGATGTGCATCAGGTTGACGGGGGCGGCCTTCTCGGCCTCGTTGGCCGCCAGGTTGATGTAGGCCGCCGGCGCGCACTCGAGCACGAGCATCGTCTCACCTGCCACCAGCATGCTCCCCCGGGTGAACCGGTTGAGCAGCTGGGCCTGGTAGGCGTCGACGTTGGTGATCACCTGCATCGAGGCGATGAAGGGCTCGAGCCGCTGGCCCAGCTCGACGCCGAGCTCCGCGAGCACCACCTCGCCGGCCCGCTGGACGTCGGCCTGGGAGAAGGAGTGGAGCTCGAACATCCCGAACTCGCGCTCGACGATCTGCGACCCCGGCCGCGCGCCGGTGGACTTCACCGCCACGTCCACGATGCGGAACACCCAGTTGCCCGGCGCCATCTCCACGTAGAGGCTGGCCATGCCCTCCACGGGCAGGTCACCCTGCGTCACGGTCCCGTTGAACGCGGCGTACTGCGGCTGCATCCGGTCGAGGTAGCAGTACGCGCGCAGTTCGAACCCTTCAGCCATGACCGACCTCCAACGTGTCCAACGGGTGTGCCGCTGGATCGCCCGGATCGTGCAGGGCGACCCCCAGCGGGGTGACGAGCAACGGTTGTGGGGCGAGGCGGACCTCGATGCCGGTGCGCTCAGCGATGACGCCGGCGATGCCGGGGAAGGCCGCGGTGCCGCCGACGAGGTGGATCGTGTCGACGTCATGGACGGCGAGGTGGTCCGCGACGAGCGTCCCGATCTTGTCGAACACCGGCCGGACCACGCCGAGCAGCGCGGCCTGCTGGGCCGGATCGGTCTTGCGCGCCTCCGCCTCCTCCAGGCTGATGCGGTAGTGGCCCGCGATGACCAGGCTGACGTGGGTGCCGCCGGTGGCGTCGTCCATCACCGCCACCACCTCGCCGTCTCGGAGCACCGCGAGCCCCGTGGTGCCCCCGCCGACGTCGACCACCGCGCCGTCGCGGATCCGGAGCACGGCGTTGGCAGCCGTGGGCTCATCCACCAGCCGCGTGCACTCCAGACCGGCACCTTCGACGACGTACCGGCAGGCCCTGACCTCGCTGACGGCCACCCCCGGCGGGTAGGTCGTGGC
>PWEU01000127.1 GCA_003554005.1 Nitriliruptoraceae bacterium | reverse complement strand
TGATGGTGGCGACGGGCTCCTGGGACATGGTCTCCACACGGCTCGGGATCGGGGTGACGGCCGGCTGGGCCGCTGGTGCCGTCGGTCGGTGGTAGTTGCGAGCTGTTCGCAGTGTAGGGCGGCCGGACCGCGAGCACAGCCCCCTGCGCCTACCGTCGTACCCGGCCGTCCCCGACCATCCGCGGCCACCTACGACCCCCCGCGGCCCCCGCGGCCACCTACGACCACCCCCGACCACCCGCGGCCACCTACGACCACCCCCGACCACCCGCGGCCACCTACGACCACCCGCAGCTGGCCGACGCGGCGCTGGCCGCGGCAGCGTGGGCACGGTCCCGTCGCCGCAGGGGAGGAGGAAGACCCCATGCCCGCACTCCCCGTCGTGGTCGACGATGGGCACCACCAGCACGACCCGGCCTTCGAGCTCAACGCCGGGCAGCGGGTGGCGCCGGTCTACGAGCGCCCAGCCCGCATCGACGCGATACTCGCGGGCCTGCGCACGGCTGGGATCGACGAACGGCACGCTGTCCAGCACGGCGACGAGGTCCTCGACGGCGTCCACGACCCGGGCCTGGTGGCCTACCTGAGGGACGCCTATCCGGCCTGGCGGGCCGCGGGTGGACCCGAGGTGATGATCCCCGACACGTTCCGCTCGCCCCGATGGGCCGGTGGGGGCCGACGCCCCACCTCGCCACTGGGCTCCCTCGGGTGGTTCTGCACCGACACCGCCACGCCACTGGTGGCGGGCTCCTACCTCGCCGCCCGGACGGCGGTCGACATCGCCTGTACCGCCGTGGACCTGGTGCGCTCGGGGGCGCCAGCCGCCTACGGCGCGACGCGGCCACCCGGTCATCACGCCGGGCCTGACTACTTCGGCGGGTTCTGCCTGCTGAACCACGCTGCCGTGGCAGCCCAACGGTTCCGTGCCGAGGGCCGCGTCGCCATCGTCGACGTGGACGTGCACCACGGCAACGGCACCCAGGACATCTTCTGGACCGACCCGGAGGTGCTGTACGTGTCGGTCCACACCGACCCCGATCACCAGTACCCGTACTTCTCGGGCTACCCGGAGGAGCTCGGAGCCGGGGCGGGGCACGGCACCACGCGGAACCTCCCGCTGGCCCCGGGGAGCGGGGACGACCCCGTGCTCCACGCCGTCGGGGTGGCGTGTGAGCTCGCCGACGCCTTCGACCCGGTCGCCGTGGTCGTCTCCCTCGGCTGCGACGCCCTCGACGCCGACCCCGTGGGCCAGCTGTCCGTCTCAGCCACAGGATTCACGGGCATCGGCCGGCTGCTCGGTGCGCTGCGGAAGCCGACGGTCCTGCTCCAGGAGGGTGGGTACGCGCTGGACCGGCTCGGCGTGGTGGTGGCCGAGACGCTGACCGCCTTCGAGACCGCCCACACCAGCTGACCACCCCCTCCTCCTTGGCCACTGCCCGCCATGCGCCCGCGCTCCCCCGCCATCCCGCACCCCGCTACGCGCCACCAGGGGGTCCCGCGTCCGGATCGGGGAACCTGACCCCCGCCTCCCGACGCCCAACTTCCCCAACCCCACACACCCACCCCGCACCGCCCCAGTTGGGGAACCTGACCCCCGCCTCCCGACGCCCAACTTCCCCAACCCCAGGATGGATCAGCGAGCCGGCGGCCGAGAGCACCCTGCGGGCGAGCCGGCGGCCGAGAGCACCCAGAGCTCAGGCGGTCGCGACCCGCGCGACGACCCCCGGCACGATGCCAGCGTCGAGCACCCGGCCGACCAGCGGGTCCAGCGCCGCGAGCAACGACACGCTGCGCTCGGCGCCGAAGGCCGCCCACGCCGGGGCCGCCAACTCGTCGGTCCGGCGCTCCAGGTGCTCCCGCAGGGCCACGCCGTCGGCGGTGAGCGCCCCCTCGGCGTCCAGCAGTCCCCGAGCCCGCAGGCGGTCGGCCGCCGCATCCCACTCGGCGTCACTGATACCGCGGGCCGCACCGAGGATCGCCCGCAGCTTCGGGGTGTCTCCCCGGGCGGTCAGGTGGGCCTCGACGCCGTCCAGTTCGGCGTCCACCAACAGCGCCACATGGCCGTCACCTCTGGATTCTCGGATGCGGGTGGCCGCCTGCCACAGCACCAGCTCCGGATCGTCTCCCCAGGCCACACTGCTCCAGGCAGCGGCCAGGGGACGCCCCAGGATCGGCTGGAGCAGCGCCGCTTCACGCGCGAGCTCGGCGGCACGCGGAAGCTCATCGGCATCACCGATCAGCTCGTGCAGCAGGTCGTTCAGGGCCTGCTGATCCGTCTCCAGTACCTGCTCGGGGGTGGCGGTGGCCCAGGCGGCCGGCAGCGCCCGGGCGATCATCGCAGGCGAGAAGCCGTAGAAGGCGGCGGTCACCAACTCCGGTCCGATGGGACCCATCGGAGCGCTGCGGCCGGCGACGTAACCGACCATGCGGTCACCGAGCCCCAGCCGTGCCTGCGCTTCCAGCACCGGCGGCGCGAAGTAGGCCAGGACGTGGATCGCTTCGAGTCGGCCCCACAGCTTGCGACCGATGCTTGCGGGCGTCGTCTCGTCCACGTCGGCTCCTCCTTGTCGGGCGTCGCCGGGTGGCCCCGGATGACGCCGG